>JAFVRL010000274.1 GCA_017504325.1 Lentisphaeria bacterium
GCGGAAAACCCGGCATACAGCTGTAAAATATTATGATTTTTTTTATTTTCACCGTGAACAGAGACATTTTTCTTTATTTTCATGCTGTTTTCCTTCATTACAGAGAATAATTTTCCAAAACAACCGGATTTGTTCCGGGGTGACTTGACAAAGAATAAATATTACGCTATATTTACCATACGCCGATCACAATCAAATATAACAGAAAAACTGGAGTCTTTTCATGGCAAGAAATATGCACAAATTTGAAGAACTCACACCATGGGAGTTCGATCAGGAAAAGGAACGTGCATCCATCATATATATCGCAGCAGGCCCCATGGAATACCATGAGGAGTGCAATGCTCTGGGGATCGACCCGTGTAAGGGGTATGCCTGGTGTCTGTATGCGGCAGAAAAAGCCGGAGGGATCGTATTTCCCCTGGTCCCATTTGCCCCGGATGGCGGCAGACCTTTTCAGGATCAGGCTGCATTGCGGGAAAGATGGAATACTTGTAAATTCGGGGAATATACCCGTACCCCCCTTATCTATCCCAGCGTCTATTCCAGCAGGGAAGTATGTATTCCCCTCTACCGGGAACTTCTGGAAACATTCGCCGTGGAACATCAATTCAAACTCTGTGTCTTTTTCGGTTCCCACGCTCCGGCAGGGGACATCATCAAGATGATCCTTGAGGAAGAGGCCGCCGCAAACGGTATAAAACCGGACATCAAGCCCAAAGGAGCTGTTACCGGAGATTACAAAGGCATGAGAGTTCTTGCCACAGGCAGTCTGGATTTCAACCGGGATATTGTCCGGAAGATCTATGATGAAAACGGCATCAAACGCATCAGTCATGGAGGACTCTGGGAAAGTGCCATCAATAAGGCGGTAAATGAGGAATATTATCAGGAAAAATATCTGGATGAAACGATATACCCCCAGCACTACGGCATACTCAAGGAGGAAGAGGCGGAAGGGATCGTCCGTCCGGTGAAGTCAGAATACAAAAAAATGACAGATGAGATTGCCAGAACTCTTTTTGAAACAACAGCAGAAAGATTTACTCAGGCTGTTATAGATGAGTATAGTAAAGTAAAATAAATTCATAATCAACATATAGCCAAAGAAAAGGAGAAAAGCATGAAAACAAAAACTCTTCTTACTGTACTTGCTCTTGCAAGTTCCACCGCACTTTTTGCAGCACCTGCCGCAAAAAATCTTATTCTCAATCCCTCTTTTGAAGGAAAAGTAAATGCCAAAGGCGTACCCGCCGCCTGGGGAATGGACTCGGCTGCAACTGGTTCCATTGTAAAAAATGCTGATGGAACACACTCTTTCAAACTTACCGGACAATTTCTGCGTCAGATCATTTTCGGAAGTGCCTTCACACCCAAGACTGATAAATATTTCCAGATCACCCTGAAGGCCTCCGGTAAAGGGAAATTGTATATCTCCCAGACACACTTTACCACTCCTGTAAATGAAAAAGGGAAAAAGTACAATAAATTCCATAACTCTACCGGTGTTGCCACATTTGTCCTGACGGATAAAGCTACGGAATACAAAGCCGATCTCAAGATCCCTGCCGGGGAATTCTGTCAGCTGCTCTTCCGTGTGGATAAAAACAATGAAGCCATACTGGATGATGTCAGCGTAGTGGAAGTCCCCGCACCTGCCGCGAAATAAGAAAAATAAGGAAAAAAAATGAAAACAATAAAAGCAGCTTTTTTTACTGCGGCAACACTTCTGCCCGCATTGCTGATGGGCTTTGATCTTGTCAAAAATTCTTCCCCTGTTTCCGGGGTGAAGGTTGACGGAACAGAACCGGGGCTTGCCCTGGGTGCAAAAGAGATCATCTCCTATACAGAAAAGGTAACGGGAGCGGATATATCCAAAGCTCCCGCCAATATGATCCTTGCCACAGTGAAAAGCAAAAATATTCCGGCAGGCATCCGGCAAGCTCTTGCCAATGTAAAGTCTGACGAAGGCTTTTTCATGGGGAAAGTTGACGGTAAATTTTATATTGTGGGGACAACCGGCATCGGAGCATGGTACGGTGCCTGCGATTTCATGGAAAAATATCTGGGCGTAAAATGGCTTGCTCCCTATGAAGACGGAACAATTTATGAAAAGAAAGCAGATGTTTCCGCTCCCGATAAAGGCAGAGTGGATGCTCCCTTCTTTGAATTCCGTCTCATCAATCAGTGCGGTACTCACGGTTTCGACCCCATGAGCCGTGAATGGGCAGGACACAACCGCCTTCACGCTCCCGGGCCCTGGGGGATCACGGATACCATGGTGAAATACCGTAAATTCCATGAACAGAGAATGAGACTCAACCGTACCTCCACCGGAGGACATCTCACCTTTGAACTGGCTGTTCCTGCAAAAAAATACGGCAAGACCAATCCGGAATACTTTGCCCTTGTGGACGGCAAACGCCAGACAGACGCAAAGATGATCCATCACTGTATCACCAATCCGGAAGTACAGGAAAAAGTCTATCAGTACATCATCAAACATTTTGAGACCTACGGAACGGACAATGTCTCCTACCTCTTCGGAGCCCCCGACTCCCTTCGCGGCTGGTGTCAGTGCGACAACTGCCGGAAATTGGATGACGGATTGGATACCAATGTAACAAGAAGATTCCATATCACCACCCAGAAGATCGCCAGACGGGTCTGGGAAAAATTCCCTGATGCAAGGATCTGGGCATGGGCGTACTGGAACTACCGGGAGATCCCCGCCGGAGTGGAGATCGATCCCCGGACATACATCTATTTCTGCTCCCACGCCAGATGCTATGCTCACGCTCTGGATGATGCGGCTTGCGGCAGAAATGCTGCCGTATATGCTCTTCTGAAAAAATGGATGAAGATCAATAAAAAAATCTTTATCTATGAATACGGTATGGCTGTTCCCTACGGCTATCATCCCTATACGGAGATCATGTTCAAAGATCTGAAACTTTACAAAAAACTGGGACTTCTGGGCAGAAAAGAGGAGATCCATTTCCCCCACACCAATTATAATGCCTCCCCCACCCGGAAGAAAAGTCCCCTCACCTCCACCTACGGGATGCGGAATCTGTGGCAGTTCTGGTATCTTTATGCAAAAGCATGCTGGAATCCGGATCTGGACTTCAACAAAGCCATTGCAGAAGCGGAAAAGACTTTCTATGGTAAAGCCTATCCTGCCATGAAAAAGTATAATGACTTGCGCCGTAAACTCTGGAAAGAGACCATCGGCTGTATCGGATTCCCCCATGGCGACGAAAGAACTCCTCAAATCCTCCAGAAGCCCGGAGCAAAGGAAGAACTGCTCAAGTATCTTGATGAAGCTGACCGACTTGCCAAAGGGGATGCCCGGTTGGA
>JAFVRL010000275.1 GCA_017504325.1 Lentisphaeria bacterium
ATTCCTTCAGTGAGGAAAAGATGAACCGGGAATTTCGATTTAAGAGACGGGATACCGTTTTTACAGGAGGAAATGAGACCTTCTATCTTTCCGGCAGCCGTATGCCTTATTTCCATTCCAATACTCTTTCTGTTGCTGCTTACGGGGAACTTGTTTGGAAGTCGGGAGCCATACAGTCACTTTATCATTCCTACTGGTCGTTTACCCTGATCACTGACGGGGAGGGAACATTTCAGGAAAAAAACAAAGCTGTAATCAAGACCCGTCCCGGTGATATTTATATCTCCCGTCCCGGCATGGATTATTCTGTCGGTGTGAAGAATGGCGGAATACAGAAACGCCGTACGATCCTGATGAATTGCAGTCCTCTTCTCACTTTACTGTGCAACTCCGGGACTCTGGCGGATAAAAATGTGATCCATGCCAAAGATCCGGCAAGATTTTTTCATTTTATGGAACAGATCCGGATTCTTGTCATCAAGGGCAGTACCCATTTGCATGAAGAGCTTTCCGCACTTGCCTACGCTTTCATCCATGAAATGATCGTGCAGACGGCTCCCGCAGATGTGAAAGAGGGATTTGAACTTATTGCCCGGGAACTGGAACAGAATCCGGATAAAAATATTTCCCTGGAGGAGATCGCCGCTAAATATAATACCAGTACCCGTACACTGAACCGGCTTTTCCATCAGCATTTTCAATGTTCTCCCCATGAATTTATTTTTCAGGCAAGGATGCAGGCTGCCGCAAGGCTTTTACAGGATGATACCTTGTCCGTAAAGATGGTCTCTGAAGCCTGCGGCTATAAAAATCTTTCCTTTTTTGCCAAAAGTTTCAAACGGGCATACGGCCGGAGTCCCCGGGAATACAGAACTATGATGGTCATAACAGAAATGACGGAAAAGAACCATAAAGAAAAATTGAAAACAGTTGAAAAGCTGCATGCGTAAACAAAAGGAAGAGACAAATGCGTGAATTTATAAAAGGATTTTCTTATGTATTCAAAGGCGTGCGCGCCTACTATTCAGACAGTACATTATGGAAATATGGTTTTCTGCCTCTTCTGTGTCTGTTTCTTTTTTATTTTATCCTCTTTTTTCTCTGTTTTTATTTCCTGAAGGGGTTGCTTTTCTGGCTGGCATTCCTCTCGCTGATTATCATTTTTGTCCCACTTACTTTGAGCTTGCTTTATGAGTTGGCGGGAGGGGTGTTTTTCGATCTTCTCATTGAAAAATATGTAAAGAAAAATTCTTTACTGCCGCCTCCGGAAATTAAGGGGAGATATTTACATTTTGTTGCCGATACTGTCCGTTTCAATATAAAAAGCATTCTTCTTATGGTTGTATTGATTCCCGCCTCTCTGGTGCTTCCGCTGGCAGGACAGCTCCTGGTCTTTCTTTATCTGGGCAACCGTAACGGCAAAGTATGGCTTCTTCCTGCACTGTATTTTTACGGAAAGACCTATGATTCTTCCAAAGCAAAAATGAAAGAACATGGACTTCTTATTACCTCATTCGGCACAACGCTTACTTTCCTTTTAAGTATTCCCTTTGCCGCATTGTTTCTTCTTCCCTCCCTTGCGTTGGGCGGACTTATGCTGGTAGAGGAAAATCTGCTGGAGGAAAAGAAGAACGGATAAGGACGGACAGGTACGGAAGAATACGGAGATCAATACATTTTCCCGGCGTTCACAGTTGCAAATTTTCCGGCAGGAAGTATATTATACTGTCAAAAAATAACGGGAGAAAGTATGTATAATATCCATCGAGAGATCATATCATTTAAAGATATTCCTGCAATTACGGAAAAGTCCCAAAAAAGCGTTCTGCTTATCCGCCACTCTTACCGGGAATCTTTGCAAAACGGCAATCCCGATCCGGAATTGACCCCGGAAGGATGGAAATATGCTGTGGAATGTGGCACATTTCTTAAAGGAATGAAGGATGTCTGCTTTGGTGCTTCTCCCCGCAGAAGAACATTCCAGACCATTGAAGGTATCATTAAAGGCGGGGAACTGGGGGTCGAAGAAAGTATCATAAAACCTTATCCCTGTCTGCATGATACTGCAATGTTTTCCCCGCCGGAAGGTTTGATGCAATCTGTGGAAGATCATACTCTTCCCCAACTTTTGAGAATTTATTATGCCACAGGGAAAGCTCCCGGTATGATCGATCTCCCGGATTTTGCAGAAAATCTTGCTTCTTTTCTTACCACAACAGAATTTGAAAAGAAAAATGTGATCCTTGCCTCCCATGACATCATTCTTATTGCACTTCTCACCTTCTATAAAGTTTATCCTTTCCGGGAAGATGACTGGTGCGGCTATGTGCAGGGGGCGTTTTTCTATCAGGACCAGGCAGGAAAGTGGACGATCGCATACGCCGTTCCGGATAAAGGCAACCGTACAAAATGTAAACTTTTTGTGTAACATTTTCCATTCTTTCCGTTGGAAAAAAAGTTACAGTAAAAGCCAATTCTATTTTACGATCCTTGCCGGTTCGATTTTTTGCAAATATTCAAGCAGAATTTTTTCCGCTTCCGGATCACTTATGGCGTAATGATAGAGAAAGGGAAAGAATACCCCCACATGGGAGGAGCCTATAAAGACTCTTTTTTCCTCCGGGATGAAACCAACCAACCACGCCGTTCCCCAGTATTTTTTGACGTCGGCATTATACAGGCGGACTTGAGAGCCTTCCTTACTTGCTCCTTTTACCCGGATCAAACGTATCGGCAGTTTGAGAGAAACTTTTGTTTGATTGATTCGGGTGATCGTTACAGTTTTTGCATTTCCGTGCATAGAAGAAATGATTGCCTCATTCACAAAGAGAATGAGAATAAGTATAAGAATCAAGCCAAAGAAAATAAGGAAGAGCCTCTCTATAACGCTAACTGTTTTCATCAATATTTTCATTAATATTTTCATAGAATGATCTGCCTCCCTGTTGCGTTGAAAGTAATATAACACTCATCAGAAAAAATGCAAACAGAGAAATTGCAGTCTTACTGACGTGCGGCAAAACTTAAAAACTTTGTTACTCCCCATGCAAATGCAAGTATGCTTGTTAAACTTGTGATACAAAAAAATTTGAATGTATTATTCCTGTGGGGTGGATTGAAAAGAAGTATGATAAAATAAAGAGCCGGCAGGGACAAATAACAAAAAAGGAGGACAAATTCTATTGTATTCTGCCCGGGGTAAGATATAGAGGGAAATATAAAACTGAAAAGTAGTGCAATCATAAAAAAAACAATAAGCATGATCCACTGGGAATGAAGCAGAATCAAAGCTGCCGGCAGGGACGCCCAATCTTTCCTTTCCATAAAAATAACAGAAAGCAAAGCGGCAGCCCAAAGTATATAGGATGTGAGAATCAATAAAAAAGAGAGATCTCGGGGATCCATAACAAAACTCCCTGCTTTGTTCCAAGTTCACAGTAATATACAGACAAAAGTGATTAATGCAAGGAAAATTTCAGTTTCCGGTGATTCTATTTCCCAGTGGAGTAAGTAGTGTCATCAATAGAATTCTCTCATTACTACTCTCCGGTAATTTTTACCGGACAGTAGTGATGGTTCATAGGAAGTTACAGTATAAGAAACTTTAAACTTCAAGATGGAATCGCAACTTTCACCGTTTATAATAAATCCGGGTGGCGATCGGGAACCAGATTACCGAAAAGCTGGAGTGATACAATTAAAGATAAAACGACCTTTGAAGTATCTGAACTTGTCACAGATGCTCCCCGGGGAAAAGTTATCAAAACAAAAATTGAAAAATATTTCCCGCAAGTATTGAAAATTCTTGGCTTTGAATATATTTTAAATAAATTGCCGGGTTTTGGTGGAGATCGGGAACAATATTATGAAATCCGTATGGAATGGAAAGAATAATCAAATAGTATTTTGCCTGCTCTTCATTGCGTTTATTTTTCTCGCCGCCTGTGATGATTATCCATTACATCCCGGGGAAGGTTTTTACTCTTACCGGGGACATCGTGACTGGTGGCGGACTCCTTTATATTTCCCTTATCAGGTGACGAACATAGATACTTTTGATTATGGAACCATAGAAAAATATGATCCGTCCTCTCTCATTGCAGATCCCGGATGTGAGATCCTTGTGACCGGTG
>JAFVRL010000276.1 GCA_017504325.1 Lentisphaeria bacterium
AATATGAAGCCGGATTGCGGAAAGGTGACGAGATCATCCGTCTGAACGGCAAAAAATTTCATTGCACCTGGACAGGTTTTGTCAAAGATATTCTTTTCACCATTGACAATGTAACTCTGGATGTGGAAAGAAACGGAAAAACCTTCAAGGTCACTTATCTGCCTGCCCCCAATCCCAAACATCAGCCGGATGAAGAGATCGCCTATCCCTTCTTCAAACCAATGATCCCGGTACAGGTCTATCCTGTAAAAGGGGGGGCTGCTGAAAAAGCCGGTTTGAAAGATAATGACAGGATCCTTGCCATAGATGGGACAGAGATCAGAGATATTCTCCATTTCCGTAATCTTCTCTATGCTGCCCAGGGGAAAAATGTCACTCTTACGGTGGAAAGAGATGGTAAAAAGATTTTGCTGTCCGGTGCAAGCGGAACTCTCCCCGGAGGAAAAGAGAAAGCTGCGGGAAGCTGGAAACTGGGTTTTGCCGGTAATCCCGTTTCCCATATCCTGCCCGGTCTTCCCTTTGAAAAAGCCGGGATCAGAGAAGGGGACAGGATCCTTTCTTTCGATGCGATCCTGGTCAACACGGTGACAGACGCAATAAATTTTCTGGATAAAAACAAAGGCAAAGAGATTGCTGTCCGGGTGGAAAGAGATAAAAAAGAGATGACCTTCTTTGTCAAGCCTGTTCTGATGTATGATTACAAATTCGGAGCCTCCTTTGCCGTAAAAGAACACCCCACCCCCTGGCAGCAGTTTACGGATGTTATTGATGCAACATTGCGTTCCATGCGGGGCATCGGTATAAGTGTCGGTAAAAAACTGCATCTCACAGAAAAACACACCACAATAAAACCCAAACACATGAGTGGTCCCATCGGTATCGGACGGGTCCTGTTCCTTTCGGTTTATCTTGCCTCTTTTATGCAGGGGCTTGTACTTGTGGTGATGATAACTTTCAGTCTGGGACTTCTCAATCTTCTTCCCATCCCCGTACTGGATGGCGGTCACATCCTTCTGGCAGTCATCGAACTTGTTTTGCGTAAACCTGTTCCCCAGAAACTTCTTGATCCCATCTCCTATGCCTTTATAGCCATACTCATTTTCTTCATGCTTTTTGTTTCCTTCTATGATGTGAGAAGGATCGTCAATCCCATTGTAAGAAGTTACAAAAAGGATAAGAAGGCAAATGTGGAAAAAATTGAAAAAAAGGAAGTGAAAAATGTCCTCCCCTCTGCCCCTGCGAAACCGGTCAAGGCAAATTAAAGTAGGTAATGTTCCGGTAGGTGGAAATGCCCCTGTTTCCATCCAGTCCATGACCAATACGGTTACTTCCGATGTAAAGGCAACTCTCGCCCAGATCCATGAACTTTTTGAAGCGGGTTGTGAGATCGTCCGGTCCACCGTACCGGATGAAGCCTCTGTCAATGCTCTGCCGGAGATCCTGGATAAAACCCCCATACCTCTTATTGCCGATATACATTTTGATTACCGTCTTGCCCTGGGCGCCATTAAAGCGGGAGTCCATGCTGTCCGGATCAATCCGGGCAATATCGGAGGAAAAGACCGGGTGCAGAAAGTTGCCGAAGCCGCCGGGAATGCCCATATTCCCATCCGGGTGGGAGCAAATTCCGGCAGTCTGCCCAAAGGACTTCTGGAAAGCAAAACGGCTTCCGGAATGACAAGAGATGAGGCTCTTGCCGAATCCCTTGTGGAGGCAGCTCTTTATCAGGCACAGCTTCTGGAAGAATACGGTTTCCGGGACATAAAAGTATCCTTGAAAGCCAGCAGTGTGGCATCCACCGTTGCCGCCTGCAGGATCTTTGCACAAAGAACAGATTACCCGCTGCATCTTGGAGTCACCGAAGCGGGAACAGCCTTCAGAGGAACGGTAAAAAGTGCAGTGGGGATCGGTTCTCTGCTTCTGGACGGGATCGGAAATACTATAAGAGTAAGTTTAAGCGCCCCGGTGGTGGAAGAGGTAAAAGCGGCAAAAGCCATTCTGGAAAGTTGCGGTTTGCGGGAGGCTGCTCCGGAAATCGTTTCCTGTCCCACATGCGGCAGAACATCCTATGATCTTATGAAAGCAGTAAGCAATGTGGAAAAACTCGTAGATTCCATCAAAGCGAAAGGCGGAAAGATCTCTTTGCGGAAAATCGCAGTAATGGGGTGCGAGGTCAATGGTCCCGGAGAAGCGGCTGATGCGGATATCGGGATCGCCGGAGGCAACAGAAAAGGCTCTCTTATTCTCTTCAGGAAAGGGGAAAGATTTGCACTTCTTCCGGAAGAGGAGGCATACGCATTATTGGAAAAAACCATTCTGGAAAATACGGTACAACAATAAAGAGGAAAGGATCCTGAATATGAAAAAATCGTTTTCGTTTCTTCTGCTTCTTCTTGCAGTTTTCTCCCTTTACGGCAGCACTCCGAAATATATATTTCTCTTTATCGGTGACGGGATGGCACTTCCCCAGCGTCTCCTTGCAGAAGAACTTTCCCGCAAAACCGGTAAGGGCAGACTCCTTATGAACAGCTTTCCGTTTCACGCTACGACCCGGACTGTTTCCGCCAATTCCCTTACCACCGACAGTGCAGCGGCAGCAACTGCCATCGCCTGCGGAGTAAAAACCGATAACAAAAGGATCGGAACCGATCCGCAGAACAACAAACTTTATTCTGTTGCGGAAATGGCAAGAGACAAAGGCAGAAAAGTGGGGATCATCACTACGGTAACACTGAATCATGCCACCCCTGCCGGGTTCTACGGACACAGGAAGAGCCGGACACAGTATTATGATCTGGCATCGGATCTTCTTGCTTCCCGTTTTGATTTCTTCGGTGGCGGCGGGATCGCGGAACATAATAAGAGATCCCCCGGGATCTTCGAGCTTGCTGAAAAAAATGATTACCGGATCTTCCGGGGCAGAAAAGGTCTTGCGGAAATGACAAAAGAAGGCAGAAAGATCTTCTTTGCTTCTTCTGAAAAAAGCAACATGCCTTATGCCATGGATCTGGACAGCAATACTCCCGCTCTTGCAGACATTACAGAGAAAGCCATTGAGGTGCTGGATAATCCAAACGGCTTTTTCCTTATGGTGGAAGGCGGTCTTATTGATTATGCCGGACACGGAAATGAAGCAGGGGCGAATGCCCGGGAGGTGATCGCATTGGATCACGCCGTCAGAAAGGCGTATAAATTTTATGAAAAACATCCTTCCGAAACATTGATCATCGTTACCGGAGATCACGAAACCGGCGGCCTTACCCTTGGCGTGACCGGCAAAAAATTCACACCGGAAGTCCTTGCAAATCAGAAATGTTCTGCAGGAAAATTCCGGGAATACCTGAATAAGATGCAACAGACAAAAAAAGATCTTTCCTTTGAGGAAATCAAAGTTCTCATCACGGAGAAATTCGGTTTTGTTTTCTCTTCCGGCAACAAAAAGGACCCCATGCTCGTGAATGAAAAAGAGTTGAAAGAACTTCAGGAAGGATTTGCAAAAAAGAAACTGCATAATGCCATCCGGATCTTGCAGAACAGAAAAGCCGGAGTCAACTGGAGTACCGGCAGTCATACGGCATTGCCGGTTTTGACGACGGCAGTCGGTTGTAACGCAGAAAAATTTTCCGGATTTATAGAAAACACGG
>JAFVRL010000277.1 GCA_017504325.1 Lentisphaeria bacterium
ATGGTTCCATCCTCGGATTCGATTCTATCGTGATCATAGGGGAAACCTCTCTTGAATTGGGCCGCCGTCAGACCCAGACAGCAGAAACCACACTGCAGTTCGTGCTTGAAGGTGCTGATGCCGGAGATACCAATGCCATGTTCATCGTCCGTGACAGTGACAGCTGGGAATTCAGTAAAACGGTCATCATTGATGTGACCGGTGCTGTTGCCGGAAGTAGTTATGTCCTCGTCGGCAATTACGACGGTGTTGCAGATCAGGCTGAATTGCTGGATAAATTCAAATTTGTGGATGCTGATGAGGCAGATCTGGAAAGCATGATCAAGTATGAGAATAATCAGATCATCCTTGATTATGCTGCAACAAACAATATTGCTCTTCTGAGCAATGATCTTGCTGCCTTCAGCAATGACGGTGGTCTTGAAGATCTTGCAAGCTGGAGCGCACCTGAAGACAAATCTTTGAGTGCGTTGACCAACAGCAATGAAGAGGATCTTCTCAAAGGGTTCCTTGCATAATTTGCAATAACTCTGTTTGAGAGTTTATAAAGGGTATGGCAAATTTTTGCCATACCCTTTTTCCGTTTTCAGGGCATCTTTGTGAAATGCCCGCAGTCCATATCGAAAAGGTATGTATTTCCATTTGCGCCCGTCAAAGAAAAGAAAAACATTTTTTTTCTCTGACGGATGAGAATACCGGGTTGAAAAATCTTTTACAGCGGAATATATTATATTCCCGTACTTTGTTTACTGTCGGAGCAGTATGGTTTAACGGGAATGACTGTTTGAAAGCGTGGAAAATTATGAAAAAGACGGGTTTTGACAACGAAAAATATCTGAAAGAACAATCGGAAGCGATCCTTGAAAGGGCAGAAAGATCGGGAAATAAACTTTATCTTGAATTCGGCGGCAAACTTGCCTATGATTATCATGCCGCACGGATCCTGCCGGGATTTGATCCTAATGTGAAACTGAAACTGCTGCAGAGACTTAAAGATAAAATTGATGTTATAATCTGTATTTATGCCGGGGATATCGAAAGGAAAAAAGTCCGGGCGGATTTCGGGATCGCCTACGATGCGGATACCATGCGTATTATAGATTCTTTACGGGATAAAGGGATCATTGTAAAATCCGTTGTCGTGACACGGTACGAAGATCACCCCCTTGTGAACAATTTTATCAACAAACTCACCCGCAGAGGTGTCCGGGTTTATAAACACCCGCCGATCAAAGGATATCCCGCTGATGTGGACAGGATCGCCAGTGATAACGGGTATGGTGCCAATGAATATATCGAGACCACCAAACCCATTGTTATCGTAACCGGTCCCGGTCCCAGCAGCGGAAAAATGGCAACCTGTCTTTCCCAGGTTTATCACGAACAGAAACGGGGAATTATGGCAGGGTACGCAAAATTTGAAACATTCCCGGTCTGGAGTCTGCCTTTGAATCATCCTGTCAATATTGCTTATGAAGCGGCAACTGCGGATATCGGTGACATCAATATGGTGGATCCCTTCCATCTGGATAAATATGGCCAGATCGCAGTCAATTATAACCGGGATATTGAGATCTTCCCTGTTGTCAACCGCATCTGTGCCAAGATCATGGGCGAGGAAAATGCTTATAAATCCCCCACGGATATGGGCGTGAACCGTGTCGGTTTTGCCATCACCAATGATGAGATCGTAAGAGCGGCTGCATCCCAGGAGATCATCAGAAGATATTTCCGGTATTGCTGTGATTATGTTACCGGTTCCGCCGATCAGCAGACGGTAAACAGAGTCAAAAATCTTATGGACAACCTCAATCTGAAAGAAACCGACCGTCCCGTTGTCCTTCCTGCAAGACAGGCAGCGGAAGAGGCTGCTACAACTCCCGGAAAAGGCAATGATAACTTTTTCTGCGGTGCGGCATTGGAACTTCCGGACGGAACGATCATCACCGGAAAAAATTCCCCCCTGATGCATGCGGCAAGTTCCTGTATCCTCAATGCCATTAAACGCCTTGCGGGACTCCCGGATGAACTGCTTCTCATCTCCCCGGAGATCATCCAGAGTCTGGGGTCTTTCAAGAAAGAAATATGGAAGAGTAAAAAATTGAGTCTTGCTCTGGATGAAATGCTTATTGCCTTAAGTGTGAGTGTCCCCGGGAATCCTGATGCAAAACTTGCTGTGAAATGCCTGAAAAATCTTGCCGGATGCGAAATCCATCTTTCCCACATTCCTGCTCCCGGTGACGAAGCCGGATTGCGCAGACTGGGGATCAATCTGACTGCTGACGCCAAATTTGCCAGCAGAGATCTTTTCATAGATTAAAACCGCTCACGGAGACAGTATGAAATACTTTGACCCTAATGATTATACCGGAAGTGATATAGAAAAAATCAATTCTGCTGTTTCAGATGCGGAAAAGACAGGTTCTTTTGTCCGCATGGGGAAAAGACTGCCGGATGAAAATTCCTCCCGGGATTTCTGGCTCATTGATTCCGCCATTCTCCTGCCGGAAAATATGACCTTTATCATCTGCAATACCCTGATCAAACTTTCCGATGCTTCACGGGATAATTTCTTCCGTACGGCAAATGCACCTCTTTACAATGACGGGACAGAGCCTTCCGTCATCAATAATGTTCATATCATAGGGGAGGGCAAAGCCATTCTGGAGGGGGCGGAACATCCCCGTTCCACCGGGGACAGCAACAAGTTTCTGGGCGTACAGAAAATTACTCCCTATCCTCCTGACGGAGAAGACCGCAGTAAACGCATGACCTATGGTACGGATGCCGGAAAAGAAGGGGAAAATCAGAAGGGCGACTGGCGGAATATCGGTGTGCTTTTTGTGAAAGCAACAGATTTTTCCATTGAAAATATCCTCATACGCAAAGCCCATTGCTGGGCGATCTCTCTGGAATACTGCCGGAAAGGTGTGGTAAGAGATATTGAATTTGATACCAGTGAATACAGGATCGTTGACGGTGTGGAAGAACGGATGCTCAATCAGGATGGTCTGGATCTGCGCCGGGGATGCAGGGATATTCTTATTGAAAATATTACAGGATGTTCCGGCGATGATCTGATCGCACTTACGGCTATTGCTTCCAAAGTGCGTCCGGCAGGCACCTTCAGCAGCGTGGAATATTGCGGCGGCAGCAGTGATGTAAGCAATGATGATGTATTCAATATTACCATAAGAAATGTCCGGGGGTATTCCGGCGGCGGCTATTTTATTATCCGTTTCCTCAACCAGAAAGGGGTAAAAATGCACCACATCTTTGTGGATGGTTTGCTGGAAACGGCTCCTCCCGGACATTATGGCTGGGCGGCGATCAAGATCGGGGCACCCAATTATGCCGGTTCTGCCGCACTTGGTGAAACTTACGCTTTCCAGATCCGCAATGTCCGTGCGCAGACAAGACGGGGGATCACATTCGGCGCACCTTTAAGTGATTCTGTGATTTCTGATGTTTTATATTTCCGTTGCAAGGAGGAACACAGTATTACCAGTCATCACGGTGAAGGGGAATATCCTCTGCCCAATGTATTCTTCCATAATATGCACTCTATTGATTCTTTTGAAAAATAAAAAGAAGCACAGCTATCCCATAATTTTGTAAAAATGGCATATTTTTACAAAATTATGTGCGTAAAGAAATCTGCTTTTAAAAAAGTGATTTTGTCAGATTTTTTCAAAAATACTTCTTTATCCTGTTTTGTGCAGCCTTCAGGAGAGAGCCCCAAACGCATTTTACTTTTTTCTCTCC
>JAFVRL010000024.1 GCA_017504325.1 Lentisphaeria bacterium
CCTCTGGACAGAAAATATGATGAGACACTTGCGGAAAGTGATGTGATCGTTTTTGAAGTCTTTGAGGAGGATAACAGCAAAAATCAGAAAGCCATACTGGAATTCATACAGAAAAAAGCCTTTTATCCCCCGGGAAAAAATTTAAAAGAGGTCATGGGGGAAAAGGAGTTTTTTCTGCTGGATTCTTTTTATAAATCCAGAGGCATCATGCATTTTGCGCAAACAGGTCTCACCCGCCGTCCCTGGCTTCTTATGCTGGAGCTTACCATGATCACGGCGCAGGAAATGGGGTTGAAGGGAGAGTACGGCTTTGAAGAAGTATTCAAAAAATTACGGAACGGCCGTCCGGCAAGAGGTCTGGAAAGTGCCGGTTCCCAGCTTTCCCTGCTGGAAGGAACGGATGAAAAAATATTATGCCGCATGCTTACAGATGGAGTAAAAGATTCTTCCATACAGAAAGAGGAGTTGAAAAATATTTTACACTCTTTCCATACCGGCGATATGACGGCACTGTCGGAGCAGACAGAAAAAACTGCAAAAAAATATCCGGTTTTTTATAAAAGACTATTGTTGACCCGCAATTATAATATGACAGAAAAACTGATAGAATATTCCAACGAAAAGAAAACGTTTTTTATTCTCATAGGAGCGGCTCATTTTGCCGGAAATGGAAATATTCTTCAATTACTCAAAGCAAAAGGTTTTGTAATAAAGCAACTTGCGAAAACAGGAAAAAAGGGTGGGATCACAGGAGAAGAGGAATAATGGAAACTTCTTTTCTTCTCTCCATCTGCATTCCTACATTTGAACGGGCATGTCTGCTTGAAAAAACATTGGAAAGTATTGTAAGGGAACCGGTTTTTCAGGAAACGAATAAGGTGGAGATCGTTGTCTCCGACAATGTTTCAAAAGATGATACCGCAGAAGTATGCCGGAGATTTATACAAGCTTTTCCCGGCAAAATAAAATATATCTGCCTTCCTTTTCATCAGGATGGTCATATCAATTTCCGGAATGCATTGGAATCTTCCAGAGGGCTTTTCCGGAAACTGCACAATGACAACTACCCTTTTGAAAAAGGGGCATTGACTTTTCTTGTCGGATTCATTGAAAAATACCGGGAAAAGGAGTTGATTTTATGCCCCAATCATCCGCCGGCGGGATGGAAAAAGGAAGAAGAGCTTACGGAAGAGGTGAATGATCTTTCCTCTCTTCTTTCCCTGATGTCCTACACGATCACCTGGATCGGAGCGTCCTGTATCCGGAAGGATGCTTATGAAAAATTGCCTGATCCTTTCCGGTATTCCCATTTGTATTTTCCTCATATTGATTATGTTCTGCGAACGGTGTATAATGGAGGGAAAGGTATTGTAACAGGCAGGAAACTTTTTATTCCAGCACCCCTCATTCCCAATAAATATACCCATAATCATGCGGAGGTTTTTGCGCAGAATTACCTGGGGATATTGAAGGAATATGTGGAAAATTCCTCTCTTTCCCGTGAAGTATTTGAACGGGAAAAGCGTCTTGTATTGTTTGATCATGTGATCCCGTATTATTTTGACTTTTTCCGGCAATATAACGCTACTCTCCAGAAAAATTACTGGTATTACACAAAAGAATACAGGAAGAATGTGTATTATTATTTTTCCTTCCTGTATATTGCATTTTATTTTATTGCCATACGCATTTTCAAACTGAACAAACTGAAAAATTTTCTTTTATATTTTCTGTCGAAAAAAACAGATTGACTTAAAATATTCAGACTCTATTTTTTCCATTCTGCATAAATGAAAAGGGCGGCTGATGCAGCCGCCTGAAGGGACTTTCCGCAGAAAGTTGCCCTCATGTCCTTTATCAGGACTTGTAGAGTAATGATAATATATTTCTTTTTTTTTATTTTTCAAATTGAATTTTAATTTTTTTGAAATATATTCTCTGTAAAAACTATTGTAAATACTTTATACAGGAGAAAATATTATGGCTCTTATCACTCTTGGTCTGGATCTGGGAATTATTTCTATCGGCTGGGCAGTCATTAAAGAAGAAGACTCAAAAATAGATTTACTCAATTGGGGAAGCCGTATATTCGAACCGGGAATGGAAGATGATATTGCCTCCGGAAAAGGCGTTTCCCGTTGTAAAACAAGACGTGAGAAAAGTGCCTTACGCACTCAATATAAGAGAAGACGGCAGAGAAAAGAGGAATTGTATTCGCTGCTTGTAGAAACCGGCCTTTTATCTGATATTCCCGATGAAAATTTTATACAGAAAACAGATCAGAAACTTTTACAGTGTTTCCCGGTGAAAGAGCGCAAACGCCTGGCACACCTGATACCGTATCTTTACAGAAAAAAGGCTCTGGATACCCCTCTTACAAAAGAAGAACTTGCAAGAACGCTTATTCATCTTGCCCAGAGACGGGGATATTCAAGCAACCGTAAACAGGAACTGAAAGACGAATCTTCCGGAATCGTACTGGATGGGATCAAAAAATTGAAAGACGCTATTAGGGAATCCAATTGCCGTACACTCGGAGAATATTTCTGCACAGTCGATCCTGAAGAAAACCGGATCCGGAACACTCATACAGAACGGAGTATGTATCAGGAAGAGTTCCGGAGGATCTGTCAGGCACAGCGGCACATTGTTTCGGAGGAAATGGAAAAAAAACTGTATCAGGCAATCTTTTACCAAAGACCTTTAAAATCCTGCAAAAATCTTATCGGCAGATGCCGGATCTACCCGGAATTACCCCGATGTTCCTACACAAAAGATGAAGCTCAACTTTTCCGTATCATTAATACTGTCCAGAATTTGCGTATTGAAAAAGAGGGAGTTATCCGGTCACTTTCCGAAGATGAACGTAAAGAAGCAATAGAGTTTCTCAATGGATTTTCAAGTCTTTTCAAAAAAAATGGAAAAATAGCACTGACTAAATTACAAAAAGCGTTACAATTGGACAAAAAAGAAAAATTCACCTTATCGGATGAGGAAAAAGAGATTTATGGAAACGAATTGAATAATATTCTTTTCCGCGCCTTCGGCGAAAAGGCATCCAGGATTTCGCAGACAGATAAAGAAAAATTTTTCAATGATCTCCAATCCATCAGAAAAACAGAAGTTCTGCTGAAAAGACTTGTTGAATATTGGAAACTTTCTCCAGAAACAGCAAAAGATATTGCCGGAACCTCTATGCCGGATGATTATTGTGCATTCTCACAGAAAGCTCTTAAAGAGTTATTGCCGGAACTTTCAGCAGGGGTGGAACTGTCCACCGTTTTAAAACTCAAATATCCGGAGAGCAATTCCTGCAACCTTATGGATACATTACCTCTTGTGGATGAATGTGGAATTGAATTGCGTAATCCTGTTGTTCACCGGGTGTTGACAGAATTACGCAGAGTCGTCAATGCCGTTATTGCCAGATATGGAAAACCTGACAGAATCCGTATTGAACTTGCCCGCGATCTGAAAGCTACCAACAAAGAGCGGGAAAAGATGACAAGAACAATAAGGGAAAAAGAAAAAGAACGCATAATTATTGCTGAACGGATCGTCAAAGAGGCAGGAATACCAACTCCTTCCCGGGATGATATAACAAAAGTATTACTCGCGGAAGAGTGCAATTTCCAGTGTCCCTATTCCGGCAAACAATTGAATATGCGTACATTATTTGACGGCACTGTGGAAATAGAACATATTATCCCCTATTCAAGATCATTTGATAATTCTTTTGCCAATAAGACGCTTTGCGTAAGGGAGTACAATGGCAAAAAAGGCAACAGAACACCCTTTGAAGCATTTGGAGGCAGCCGCGAATATAAGGAAATGCTGGCAAGAGTCAAACAGTTTAAAGGAAGTTATGCAGAATATAAATTGGAACTGTTTGAAAAAGAAGAAGTGGAAGAAGAGGAATTTCTCAACAGAAACCTCAATGATACCCGTTATGCCAGCCGTCTTGCCATGCAGTATCTGGCACTTCTTTACGGCGGAATCGTGGATAAGGAAGGCAGACAGCGGATCTTTGCCTCCTCCGGTTCCTGTACGGCATTGATGCGGAGAGCATGGGGTGGAAATTACCTTCTTGGTGAAGGGGAAAAAGTACGCAGTGACCACAGACATCATGCGATTGATGCCCTGACCATAGGTTTGACAACACCGCAATATGTAAAAAAGATCGCTTCACTCACACCGCAGCGGCGCAGAGAACTTGCGGAAAAAAAAGAATTTCTTAAAAATCCGGTGTATATACAGGCAAAAGAAATGCTGGATAAAGTTGCCGTAACACATCACCAGACCAATAAAATGCGGGGTGAATTACACAATGCCACATTCTACAGCAAAGATTACGGCAATACATTGCGTCATGTGAGGATCGCATTGGAAAACCTTACCACAAAAGATATTCCGGAAATCGTTGATGAATCTGTACGGAAATGGATCCTGGAAAAAGTCGGAGAAAGTGATCCGGCAAAAATTACGGATAAAATGCTTGCCATATTCAAAGATGAAAAAAATCTTCCTGTAATGAAAGACAAGCAGGGAAATACGGTCAATGTAATAAAAAAGGTAAGAGTAAACCGCAATGTAAAAACAAGAACGATCGGATACATGGATGGAAAACGGGAAGTGCAAAATGGTTCCAATTATGTTCTTGCCATCTTTGCAAAACTGGATACACAGGGCAATGAGACCTCCTGGGAAGGTAAAATCGTTACTTTACTGGATGCAGTTTTGCGCAAACAGAAAGGATTACCTCCCTTTGAAAAAGAACAGCCCGGGTTGAAATTCAAATTTTCTTTGCAGAAAGGGGATATTGTTTCCTGGGAAAAAGACGGGAAAGAACTTTTGTGTATCATCCGCGGAATTTCCCTGCCACAATTCCAACTCGTCGCTGTAAAAGATGCGAGAATGCAGAAGGAGATCAAGGCTGCAAAAGAATGGTATCAACCGACTGTTTCAGCAGCTTTTACAGGAAATATGAAAAAATACAATATGAATGTTTTTGGAGAATTACAGAGAGCAAATGATTGAGCGTATCATTGAAATAGCAGAAACTGCAGCTTTTCTTTCATTGGAAAACGATCTTTTAAAAATCCGTCTTCCGGATGGAAAGAGTACGACTGTACCTGTTTCAGAAATTCAGTGTCTGATCCTTTCCAATCCGGCCCTTTCCGTCAGCGGGGCGTTATTATCTGCTCTTGCGGAAAAGGGGGCAGCAGTAGTTGTGTGCAGCAGCAACAGATTACCCACGGCTATGCAACTGCCTCTGAACGGCAATTATATCCAGAATGAAAAATTCAGAGCGCAGACAACAGCTTCTGTTCCACTTTGCAAAAGATTGTGGCAAACTGTAATAAAAGAAAAAATCCGGCAACAGGCAAAACTATTACTGGAACTGCATAAAAATGATTTCGGGCTTATGACATTGGCAGAAAAAGTCAATTCCGGAGATACGGAAAATATGGAAGGGCGTGCGGCTGTCATCTACTGGAAAAATCTTTTTAATACACCTTTCCAGAGGAACCGTTCATTTCCGGATAACAATCTTCTTTTGAATTATGGCTACGCCATTCTCCGTGCAATGACAGCAAGAGCCTGCTGTGCAGCGGGTCTGCACCCCACCATAGGGATCAACCATCATAACCGGTATGATCCTTATTGTCTTGCAGATGATCTGATGGAACCATTCCGTCCGGTGATCGATAAGGCTGTATATCGACTGAATCCGGAAAATGCTCCGGTAGGTGAGTTATCTTCCGTATTACGGAAAAAGTTACTGGAAGCATTGCTGGAAAAACAGGAAACAGACCATGGCAAGTGGCAGGTTGCGGAACTTTTAAAACTTTATGCGTCACAAGTGGCAAAATCCTTTGTTTCAGGAGAAATGAGCTTGAAATATTACTGAAAGAGCAGTTATGATTTCGGAGATGAAAGCAATGTGGCTTATGGTAATGTTTGATTTACCGACAGTAACCAAAGAGGAAAAAAAAGAATACAGCCGTTTCAGAAAATATCTTCTGGGAGAGGGCTTTATTCAAATGCAATATTCTGTTTATGCAAAATATTGTGCCTCGCGGGATAATGCACAGAAATATTTCCGTTATATCCGTGAAATCATTCCACCGGGAGGATATGTCCGTTTATTGATGATTACCGACAAACAATTCGGTGAAATGGTCTCACTTTACGGAAAAACAGTGGAAGAAGTGGAGAAAAAACCGGAACAGCTACTGCTTTTTTAGAAATCATTCAACGAACGCCCAAAGAAAAAACAGACCGGATAATGCATCCCATCCATATTCCTTCATTACAGCAAAAAAATGTATTTTTCCTGTTTTTTTTCAGTTTAAAGCACTCTTTTTTTTGAAAAGCTCTATATTGACTTCTTTGTTGCTGAAGATGTTGCAACAAATGCAATATAGCATACTTCTCAAACTCTACAAGCCCCAACAAGCAAGATGTGCTTGAACTTGTGGAAAGTAATATAGCATACTTCTCAAACTCTACAAGCCCCAACGAAAAATAAAGGACAGAAGAAATGAGTACAAATATAGCATACTTCTCAAACTCTACAAGCCCCAACATGAACAGAAACTTGAAACTTCAATCAAGTAATATAGCATACTTCTCAAACTCTACAAGCCCCAACGCCAGAGCAAAATCCCTTCCCAGTTGATACAATATAGCATACTTCTCAAACTCTACAAGCCCCAACAAAATTTATTTTTTTTTGCATTTGCTTTCCAATATAGCATACTTCTCAAACTCTACAAGCCCCAACCGGCTTGCACTTGACACCGTGAAAGCCCCGAATATAGCATACTTCTCAAACTCTACAAGCCCCAACTGAAGCCGCCGGGGAAATCCTGCGGAATATAATATAGCATACTTCTCAAACTCTACAAGCCCCAACAAAAACAAAAAAGAGAAAGAAGAAAAAAAAAATATAGCATACTTCTCAAACTCTACAAGCCCCAACCATACCAGCAATTCATGGAGCGGCTGAATAAATATAGCATACTTCTCAAACTCTACAAGCCCCAACAAATCCGGCAGAAGATGACCGCATATTATGAATATAGCATACTTCTCAAACTCTACAAGCCCCAACATAATGACAAGGGCA
>JAFVRL010000278.1 GCA_017504325.1 Lentisphaeria bacterium
ATCATCCTTTTTTTCCGTTTTATTTATTCGCGGCAAAATTCTGCACCCGGGATTTTTCACAACTGCGGGCATACGGAAAATTCAGGAAGATTTCCCCGAAGCGGCGTTTCCCGGAAGTCGGCATGGTCCCCAATATATTGCCCAGGCCTCTTATTCCAGCATACTGGCACTTGCCGGAGAAATGAAAAACATACGGATAAACTGTATTCACATCTTTTACGGACACCCCCGGAGTATATGTGTTGAAACTTATTGGATTGAGCGGCGGTCCCGGAAACGGGAAATCCGCAGTTGCGGAATTTTTCAGAAAAGAAGGCATTTGCGTTATTGATGCAGATAAAGTCTGTCATGCCATTTATCAGGAGAAGGATAACAGAGTCCTTTCTGCCATGCGGGAACGCTGGGGAAAGGATATCTTTGACTCTGAAGGATTTATAGACCGCAAAAAGATCGCAGAGATCGTTTTCCGTGATGATGGGGAAAGGAAATTTCTTGATGCGCTTCTGCATCCGGAGATCTTCCGCAGGATCAATGAGATCCTTGAAAAAGAAAAGGGCTCTCTTGCCATTCTGGAGGCAGCATTGCTTTTTGAATCCTCCTGGGCAGACAGAATGTTCCGTACCATTACCGTATGGGCAGGCGAAGAGATAAGGATGCAGAGACTTCTTGCAAGAAACTGGACAAAGGAACACGCACTCAAAAGGATCCAAAGCCAGATGCCCGATTCCCTGAAAGTGGAAAAAGCAGATTATGTCATCATCAATAACGGCACTCTGGAGGAACTTTACAACCAGTGCAGAAAACTTCTTGCAGTTCTTATACAGGAAGTAAATGAAGAAGCAGAAAAATAATAACATATATAGAAACAAACATGGAGTACAGGAGCATTTATGACTGAAGAAATGAACAATCTTCCTGCTGAACAAGCCCCCGGTGAAACAAAGAAAGAAACCGTTTCCGCCATTACCGCTGATGCCGCCGGTGAAACGGAAAATCAGACTGTCGCGGATACAGTTGCCCCCCGCCGTCCCGGCAGACCCAAAGGATCCAAAAATAAGAAAACTGTTCCGGCAGATCCGGAAATCCAGGTACAGCAGAATGATTCCGCAAGTTCTGCGGAAGAGATCCGAACAGCTCCCGCAGCAGCTGCGGAAGAGATCCCTGTCAATATGGAAAATGTGCGTCCCGATGCCCTGATCGCTCCGGCAAGTGCCACAGTTGGTCCGATGAACGCCGTCTCATTCGGTCCTCCGGAAGAGGATGACGATGATGATTATATTCCGGTCCCCGAACCTGTGACAGGTTACATACAGGTTCCCCCGGAACCTTCCGATGATGAAACAAGTTATATCGTATCTTCTTCCGATGCGGAAGATCAGGTTCTCAATGATTACCGCAGAGAAGCGGCAAATGATCCGGTCTACCGGGATTTTGACCGTTACGACCGCAACGAAAGATATGACCGCAACAACAGGAACAACAATAACAACCGGAACAACAACAATAATAATAACAACAACCGGAATAACAATAACAACAACCGGAACAATAACAACCGGAACAACAACAACAATAATAACAACAACCGGAATAACAACAACCGGAACAACAATAATAACAACAACCGGAATAACAATAACCGGAATAACAATAATAACAGAAACAATGACTACCGGAGAATGGATTATTCCTATCCCCAGGATAATTATGCCAGACAGACCCAGGATATGAGATGGCAGATGAACAACCGGAATAATCATAATCCCATGCCCAATCAGGACTGTTCCCAGCAGGATTATGACAGCAGCGCAATGCCTCCGCAGGCACAGACATCCGCTGCGCCCCTTCCCGGACAGAGCAATACAGCCAGCGGCAATGAAGGGATCCAGGAAGTCCGTCAGAATGCCCCCAGTGTGAATATTACCGAACTGCAGGAAAAATCCATGCAGGAATTGAGTACCATGGCAAGGGAAATGGGCATTGAAGGAGTGGGTGCGCTGGAAAAATCCAAACTCATCTTTGAGATCCTCCGCAGTAATGCGGAACGCTCCGGGATCGTGTACGGCAGCGGTTTTCTGGAAATACTGCCGGATGGTTTCGGTTTCCTGCGTTCTCCCGCATACAGTTATCTTCCCTCCTCGGAAGATATTTATTTAAGCCCCTCCCAGATCCGCCGTTTCTCCGTAAAGACCGGGGACTTCATCACAGGTCAGATCCGTTCTCCCCGTGAAAAAGAGCGTTTCTTTGCCATGTGCAAGGTGGATTCCATCAACAATCAGCCTCCTGAATATAAACGCAACATCATCCCCTTCAACAACCTGACGCCCTACTTCCCCACCCGCCGTCTGGTATTGGAAAACGATCCTTCCGATATTTCCATGCGGGTCGTGGATCTTGTCACCCCTATCGGTATGGGGCAGCGCGGGATCATCGTAGCTCCTCCCCGTACAGGTAAAACCGTTCTCATGCAGAAGATGGCAAATGCCATCCGCAAAAATCATCCGGATGTAGTGCTGATCATCCTTCTTATTGACGAGCGTCCGGAGGAAGTTACTGATATGCAGAGAAGTGTGAATGCGGAAGTGGTCAGTTCCACCTTTGATGAACCCCCGGAACGCCATGTGCAGGTTGCGGAAATGGTCATCGAAAAGGCAAAACGCCTTGTGGAATGTAAGAAGGATGTAGTCATCCTCCTTGACTCCATCACCCGTCTTGCCAGAGCCTACAATACCTTGCAGCCTCACAGCGGCAAGATCCTTACAGGCGGTGTGGATGCCAATGCATTGCATAAACCCAAACACTTCTTCGGAGCGGCAAGAAATATTGAAAATCACGGAAGTCTCACCATTATTGCCACCGCTCTTATTGATACCGGCAGCAGAATGGATGAGGTCATCTTTGAAGAGTTCAAAGGTACCGGCAATATGGAACTGCACCTTGACCGTCATCTTGTTGACCGCAGGATCTATCCTGCCATCAATATTGAACGCAGCGGAACAAGAAAAGAGGAATTGCTGCTCCATCCCCAGGAACTTCCCAGAGTATGGGCGTTGCGCAAGGCGATGAATGGGGTGCCTCCTGCCGAAGCAATGGAATTGATCATCGGCAAACTGAAAAAATGCCAGACCAATGCCGAATTTCTTATGACATTGCAAATATAGTCTGTAACAACATTTTCTGCCGGAAGAAATTCCGGCTTTTTTATTGCAGAAGTAATATACCAGGAATAAAAATCATCAAAAGGAGAAAAAAAATGCTGAAACTTCCTGCGATTTTTTCTGACGGAGCCATTTTCCAGAGAAGAAAAAATATTCCCGTTTGGGGCTGGACTGAACCCAATACTTTTCTGGAATGTGAATTTGCTTCCCATAAACTTTATACCGCTTCCTCCCTTCTTTCCGGAAAATTTTTCTTTACTTTGCCCCCTATGGAAGCCGGTAAAAAGCCGCATACACTTATTGTCCGCAATCTGACCACAAACGAAGAAATCCAAGTAAAAAATATCCTTCTGGGGGAAGTCTGGCTTGCTTCCGGGCAGTCCAATATGGAATTTCAGCTGGCAACATCCGGAATGCAGATGGAGGAATTTCAGGAAGAGGAACGCTCCGGGGAAGAGATCGATTTTCTCCGGATGTTTACTGTAAAAAAAGATTCCCTGGGAGTCATTCAGGATGACTGTATCGGAAAATGGGAAGTATCGGAAAATTCCCTTGTCCCCTACTGGTCGGCTGTGGCATTGTGGTTCGGAAGAAAATTACAGAAAGAGCTGGATATTCCCATTGGTCTGATCAACTCCTCCTGGGGCGGGACGATCGTGGAAACATGGACAAGCAGAGAAACTTTCCTTGCGGATGACCAATGGAAAAATTCCTATCTGGAAAATTTCCCTTATGCCTATACCGCAGAAGCGTGGAAAGATCCCCATGCCCTTCTGAAATACCACACCTGCCCCTCTGTAAGTATGGAAAATTACTTCCAGAAAACCTGTGTCAAAGATGAAGGTCTTACAGAAAAAGCCGCAGCATGGATGAATGTGGACTTTGATGACTCCTCCTGGAAAGAATTGCGTGTCCCCGGTGACTGGGTCAAACAGGGAGCCGGGGAACATGGAGCATTCTGGTACAGAAAAGAGGTCACGATCCCGGAAAACTGGGAAGGCAAAGAAATTTTCCTGCGTATGTCCACCATTGACAAACAGGATTCCTGTTATTTCAACGGCGTGAAAGTTGGTGCAAGCGGAAAAGATTTTGAATATGTGGGAGCAAACAGAAAATATCCGGTTCCGGCAGAAGCGGTGAAAGCAGGAAAAGCTGTCGTTGCCATCCGTGCGTATTCTTTCATTTACGGAGCCGGTATTTACGGAGCCGAGGAAGAGTGTATTCTGGAACTTGCAGGAACAAAGGAACGCATCGAACTTGCCGGATTCTGGAAAGGCTGTCAGGAAACGATCGTTCCCACTCCGGACAATATTTTAAGTGCCGGAGGTACTTCGGTAGTCTGCAACCCCAATTTCCATACCAATCTTTTTAACGGCATGATCCACCCCCTTATCCCCTATTCTCTTGCCGGATTCATCTGGTATCAGGGGGAATCCAATGCAGGCAATACCGTTGCTCCGGGTGAAGTTCTGCCGCCCTCCATCCTCTACCGCAAAAAAATGGCAGATCTGATTGAGGACTGGAGATTCCGCTGGGGGGAAAAAGATCTTCCCTTTATCATGGTGGGACTTGCCGGATATGAGGATGTACCGGAATATGTGGAAGACAGTTCCTGGGCAAGATTGCGGGAATCCCAGAGAAAATGTGCCTCCGGTCTGGAAAATGTATATATAGGTTCTGCGGTTGACCGGGGGGAAAGAAATGACATCCACCCCAGAGATAAAAGAACTGTCGGCTACCGCCTTGCCAATCAGGCTCTTTACCATACCTATCACAGAAATGATGTCACTCCGGAAGGCCCAAAACCGGTAAAAACAAGTCAGGAAGGAAATATTTTACGCATCGGCTTTGAGTTTGCTGACGGCATGAAAAGTTCCGATGGAAAAGAGATCAAAGGTTTTTACATTGCCGGAGCAGACGGAAAATTCTTCCCTGCAAAAGCAGATATTTCCGGAAACAGTG
>JAFVRL010000279.1 GCA_017504325.1 Lentisphaeria bacterium
CAGTCGTTGTTCTTGTCACCAGAGAACTGCATGCAAGGGAAAGCACCCCGTAGGAGATGGCGGCGGAAAACAGAAGCAGACTGACCTTTCCCATAAAAAGCGCATCCACCCCACCGGTAAGCGCGCAAACCGCCGCTATCGGCAGGGAAAGGATCACAAGAAGAAGGATCAGAAGAATAGCAGAAAACAGTTTTCCTGTAAGGATCTCCCACGGAGAAAGAAGTGTTGAAAAAAGTGCGCCGTAAGTTTCTCTCTCCCGTTCAGAAGTTATGGCACCTGCAGCAAAAGCGGGAGTCATCAGAAGGATCAGTGCCAGATCCACAGAAAAAAACATGGAAAAGATCTGTCTGGAACTTTCCGTAACAATACTCTGCACTCCTCCGGAGGGCCAAAGCATCAGAAGCATCCCGGCAAGGATCATCAGAAAAAGCGCGCAGACGATCCGGGTCTTCCATGCTCTGGCAAGAGAAGTAAACTCCCTTTTGAATATGGGATTGACCGGTATTCTCAAGTCTTTCATCGTTCTTTTCCTGCTTTTATCTGTTATTATCCGTTCCGGACACAGTATGGGAGGTGATATTCAGGAACACATTTTCCAGATCCACCTCATTTTCTGCAAACCAGCGTACTTTCACTCCGTTTTCAATAAGAAAATGCAGAAGGCTTCCGGCAAGTTCCCTTCCGGATGTAAAGGATATCTGTATCTCATTCACATCAGCAAGAACTGCACTTTCCACCCCTTCCACCTGATGCAGAAGATCCAGTGCCTGCTGCGCATCCGAATCCACTACAAGCATAATAGAGAGGTTTTCCTGGATTTTTTCGCTGATCTCCTTTACCGTCCCCTGTGCAAGCAGATGCCCTTTATTCAGGATCCCCACCACATCACAGATGGAGGCAAGTTCCGGAAGGATATGGCTGGAAAGGAGAATGGTCTTGCCCAGCTTTTTCAATCCGGCAATGGCTCTTCTCATCTCGATACGGGCATTGGGATCCAAGCCGCCCGCAGGCTCATCAAGGATCAGAACAGCCGGATCATGGATCAGAGTCTTCGCCAATCCCACTTTCTGACGCATACCGCGGGAAAGAGAAGATACCTGATAATCGATCATTTCAGAAGCACCGGCAAGTGCAAGGACCTCTTCGATCCTGTTCTTTCTTATTTTCGGCGGAATCTTGAAGGCTGCTCCGTAAAAATCAAGAAACTCCCATACACTCATCTGGTCATAGACCCCGGTAATATCCGGCATATATCCCACCATGCGTTTGATCTTTGCCGTATTGGATGCCTTCACTTCCAGATCCCCTATAAAAGCTCTGCCGGAATCCGGTCTCATCAAACCGCAAAGGATCTTTATCGCAGTTGTCTTTCCTGCCCCGTTATGACCGACAAACCCGTAGATGGCTCCGGCAGGCACATCCAACCCCAACTCAAAGATCCCTCTTCCATTCCCGAATTTCTTTGTAAGAAGCTCTGTTTTTATCATTTTTTCTGCCATTCTCTATGATATGATTATTATTTTGTGCGTTGCTCAAAAACGGATCTTTTTCTTTCCGGCAGGCAATTTTCCTTTTACAGAAAGGGAAAGATCATGTAATTTCCATGTCACAGCTTTTGTCCCGGAGTAGTTGACTGTCTGTCCAGCCTCCGTTAATTCCGATACCAGAACAAGTACTCCGGAAACGGTATCTTTTTCCAGAACATTTTTCAGGGCTTCCCCCCGGAAAATATATGTATCCGCTTCTTCCCCTCTCACCGCCTGAATATACTCTTTTTTTCCTTGAAGTTTCAACTTCGGCAGCATGGAGATATGCTCTCTGCCTGAATATACCACCTTTACCCGGATCTCTTCCGGAACAAATCCCCGCAACGCGGAAGGCAGGGAAAATATGATTTCCGGATTGACTTCAGCCATAAATTCAGATCCTTCCCGGAGAAACATTCCGTCAAATATCATCCGGGAAGTGTGATTTGCTGCTGTAAAAGCAATAAGGTACGGCGGCAAAGTGACTTTTTCCCCGGTAATAACAAAGCGCAATGGATAAAGAAGGATCTTTTTCCCCTGATGATGTGATTTTTCATCCTGCACAGGGAATACACCTGCAAGGAAAGGAGCGGCATTCCCCTTGAGTAATGCGGTACAGTTCCGCAATGCATCCAGCATGGGGTCAGATAAAAGGATCTCTTCCCCCAGTTCCGCACTGCATATTCCCTCACCGGAAATACTCCCGGTCTTCGCCCCCCCGGGGAAAACATAAAATATGCCCTCCGCATTTTCGTACCCGGGCAGAACCCATTTCCTTACACTTACAGAATCTCCATACAAGTGAATCTCCGGCAATGCGGAAAGATCCTGCATCCGGAAAAGATCCTTCCCGTATCTTTCCCCGGTAAATCTTTTGGAACTTTTGGGAAATATCGTCATTTCCGCTGTTCCCCTGCCTTCCGCATCCATGCCGGCTTTCAGAGGTTCTATACGGGATGATCCGCTTCCTCCCGTTCTGCCGGTATGATAACCGAAAGAATTTCTGGGAAGAGGCAGGGCAGTGATCTTCTCCCAAACATCTCCTTTTGCCGTCCGGAAAGAATTTTCAGCCGTAAAAACGGAACTGTCGATCTTTTGCACTTCCGGGGCAAAGGCATTGACCATTGCAACAGAAGAAATGATGACATTTTTCTTTTTATCTGTCATTTTTACAGAAACAAAAAGGATAGTCCCGCAAGCGGCAAGTGCGGCAACCCCACAGCAGAACCATGCAAAAACATGTTTTTTACGGTAATGCCCGATAACAAGGATGACAACAAGCAGCAGAAAATATCCAAGAATGATATTCCGCACAACAGAAACAGGCAGAACGGAAAAACCGGTCAGCATATCCAGTACAGTATGAGAGGCACTTGCATTTACCCCCGCAACAGGCGTCCTGCAAAGCAGAGCCAAACTCTTCTCTCCCACCTTCCATGCCGCAGGGAAAGCTTCATCCTCCGGAGCAAAAGCAAGCAGTTTTACCATTCCGAGTCCAAACCTGCCCTGCCGGAAAAGAGGATAATTTTCATACATGGCAAAGGTAGTCCCTTCCCTGTCACCGGGTACGGATTCAAGAATATCCACCTCTTTGCAATCCGGCAGGATCCCGCTTTTTATTTCCGGGAAAAGAACAGAAAGAAATTTATTGGTAGAACATTTGCGTACTCCGAGAGGTATTACAGGCAGCATTACATTCAAAGGAGTTTCCGCAGCCCCCAGTATCCCCAGAGGATCCATGAAGATCACAGTTCCCCCGTTGGCGGCATACTCCAGAACCATAGAAAAATCCCTGGAGGAATATTGCCCGTATTCCGGACGCACGATAAGAAGCATACTGCAATCTTTCAAATGACTGCCGGAAACCGGAAAAGAATTTTTCCCGAAGGAAACAGAGATGAATTTTCCTCTGAAATGTTCATTTTTGGCAAAACCGCCGGGAGGATCGCCGTCGTCGTTCCAGATGCCGATGATCTTTTCATTCATTCCGGCAACTTTGATACTCACTGCATTATCTGCTTTTCTGCTCTGTTTCACCTTGTCGCAGTAAACGGCAAGCTCATACTTTTCCTGCCGGTAGATCTTTGCATCCCCTCTGAAATAAAAGGAACTTTTTGCAGGAACATGAATACGCCAGAAATTGACGTTTTCTTCAGAAAAACTGTATTCCGAAGTTTGAAGGACAAGTTCAACATCATGGGGGACATCATCCGGATTGTCCACCTGACACTCCAGACACACATACGAATCCGCTGCCGAATGCAGAGAACTGCCGTTTTTCAACATCACACGGCTTATATTTACTGCACCGGAAAGATCCCGCAAACAGAAAAACAGGAGAACGATCCATAAAAAATATTTCATACACTTCATAGAAATCACATTCTCCTGTTCCCCCGATAATCCCGCAGTCCGGAAAACCCTCCGGGAAAAAAATCATTTCCCCGGCAAACGGGACTGTTCATCATTTTTCAGAATTTCGGATCACTTCTTCAGCATTGCTGCTCAAAGTATTCAACTCTTTTTCCACCCGGGCAAGATCTTCCTGACGCAAATTATCCAGCCCCATGGCATTCATCAGACGGAAACAGGCAAGATAATAGTTACTCAATGAGATGGTACGCAGGATCGTGGCATTTGCCACCTGCAATCTCATGTGATCGATCTCCAGTTTGGAAAGAACGGAGGAATTATCCCGGTCATTGACCTTGTTGAAAAGCTCATAGTCCCGTTTACGGACTTTATCATCCTGCTCGTAGATCGTTTTACTGTTGAGGAAATCTGCGTGGGCGATCCTGACCTGTGCCATAATAGTGATCGCCTGTCCGTAAGCCTTCACATCTTCCGCATCCACCGTCTTGCCCTGCGCCGTCAACTGGGCAACCTTCATAGGCAGCTTCATAAGATTGACTGCGGAATTGATCCCCAGATCCAGCCAGGACTGGTTATAAAGGTAAGAATTGCTGCTGGCATTGAAATCCATAAACAGCCGGACAGAGGGGAACATGGAAAGAATGGTCTTGTGACATTCTGTTACACTGATCTCTCTCTGGATGTCCATTTCCATCATCTCCGGACGGTTCAAAAGAGCGATCTGCTCCATGACTTTGATATCAGGGAACTTCATATTATCAAGCATTTCCACCTTTTTTTCATCCAGAACAGAATCATCCACCTGTATATTGCTTGTTGCGTAATATCCCAGAAGAGACCGCAATTCCACGGCGGCATTTTCATATTGCAGCGTATAATATTCCATGCGCCGTTCCATATCATTGAACTTTCTTCTCTCCTCAAACGCCCGGAAAGAATCAATGGTATTGCTTTTTTCCAGTTTACTGATAAGTTCAGACCGTTCTTTACAGAGTTTCAGCAACTCTTCCGCTTCCGCCTTCGCTCTCTGATACACTGCCACATTGAAATAGACCTTCACAACATCCAGCACAAGATTCTGGGCTAGACGGGCATTACGCTGTTTCACCATCAATGCTCTGTTGTGCGCCTGCTGGGTATTGAACACCGCAAGTCCGAAATCCATCACACTCAAAGCAAAATCCAGATTGAAGTAGTTTATATCCCGCTGCTGGCTTGTGGATGCGCCGTAAGTAGCACCGTCTGCAGCCTCTTTCTCACTGCGGGAAGCAGCATACCGGTTTCTGTGGGAGGCATTGTAATTGAGATTGACTTCCGGAAGCATACGCAGAAGTTCCGCTACTTTCTGCTGATCAGCAACATCTTCTTCCATTTTACTTGCCTTCAGATCAAGATTGTGTTCCAATGCCAGATCGATACACTCTCTGAGTGTAAGCCGCTTATCCGGTACCGCACGGTATTTTGCACGGTCAAAGTGACGGACGGCAAGATCCACCCGGCGGGCACGCACCTCTTCTTCAGTCGTACAGCCGGAAAGCATGATAAACACACACAAGCACGCAACAGCGGAAGCATAACGATAAAGTCTGGTCATAAGACACTCCTGTTCCAAATTATTTTTGAAAGCGGCCCTCCCCGCAGAAGATTTCCATTTTCCGGGTCTTCCGGTATCAGCCGCATCCGTTTTTTCATATTTTATCTTCAGTAAGTTACTCCAACTTTTTAAAATTACAAGGCAATTATGTTGAAAACAGATAATTTTTCTTTCAACATATACCATAATTCCGGCTTTTTTTACAACTGCCTCATAAAAATTGTTGAAAAAAGAGAAGCCGTGGGGAAAGAATAACAATAAAAAATGTATCTCTGTCCCGATACGATGGGATGAACAGACAATATTATACCGGGCGTAAATCAGACAAAATCATTTTGGCGGTCAGAAAATATTGGATAATACCGGCGCAGATTTCCGGTATTGTCCGGCAGTGTCCGGTCACCGGAAAAGAAAAGAGGCTGCCGCATATCATGCAGCAGCCCCTGTAAAGACTGTATGTCAGGGGGATGAATTACATCATGCCGCCCATGCCACCCATTCCGCCCATTCCGCCTTCAGGCATGGGAGCGGGTTTTTCCTTTTCAGGAATTTCGGTGACTACACATTCAGTTGTAAGCATAAGACCGGCGATGGAGGCGGCGTTCTGCAAAGCGGAACGGGTTACCTTCTTGGGGTCGATGATACCTTTTTTCAGCATATCGACATATTCACCGGTAGCAGCATTGAAGCCTTTTGCTCCGGAAGCGGCAAGCACTTCTTTTACAACAACGCTTCCTTCATAACCGCCGTTGGCGGCAATGGCACGCAGGGGTTCTTCCACAGCGCGGCGGATGATGTCGATACCCACAACTTCATCGCCTTCAGCTTTTACATCGTCCAGAGCTTTTACAGCGCGGAGAAGAGCAACTCCTCCACCGGGGACGATACCTTCTTCCACAGCAGCTCTTGTGGCATGCAGAGCATCTTCCACGCAGGCTTTCTTTTCTTTCATTTCAGTTTCGGTAGCAGCACCGATATTGATGACAGCGACCCCGCCTGCCAGCTTGGCAAGGCGTTCCTGAAGTTTTTCACGATCGTAGTCAGAGGTGGTTTCTTCGATCTGTTTACGGATCTGGTTCACTCTGGCGAGGATGGCGGACTGTTTGCCGGCACCTTCCACGATGGTGGTGTTTTCTTTTTCAACGGTGATGCGTTTGGCTTTACCCAGTTTGTCGATTCCGACGGTATCCAGTTTGATACCCAGGTCTTCGGAGATGCAGGTACCGCCGGTAAGAATGGCGATATCTTCCAGCATGGCTTTGCGGCGGTCACCGAATCCGGGAGCCTTCACAGCGCAGACATTGAGGATACCGCGCATTTTGTTGATGACCAGTGTGGCAAGGGCTTCACCTTCGATGTCTTCCGCGATGATGAGCAGGGGTTTGCCGGTTTTGGCAACAGCCTGAAGGAGGGGGAGAAGATCGTTGAGAGAGCTGATCTTCTTTTCGTTGATGAGAACATAAGCGTCTTCAAGAACGACATCCAGAGTTTCAGCGTTGGTCACAAAGTAGGGGGAGATGTAGCCCTTGTCGAACTGCATACCTTCCACAACATCCAGAGTGGTTTCGATGGTCTTGGATTCTTCAACGGTGATGGTACCGTCTTTACCCACTTTTTCCATGGCATCGGCAATGATCTTACCGATTTCAGTATCTCCGTTGGCGGAGATGGTGGCAACCTGGGCGATCTGCTCTTCGGAATCCACTTTCTTGGAAAGTTTTGCAAGGTCGGCAACGATAGCTTCAACAGCTTTGTCGATACCGCGTTTGAGGCTCATGGGGTTGGCACCGGCAGTAACGTTCTTGAGGCCCTGTTTGAAGATGGCTTCGGTAAGAACGGTAGCAGTTGTGGTACCGTCACCGGCATTGTCGGAGGTCTTGCTGGCAACTTCCTTGACCATGGCTGCACCCATGTTCTGGTAGGGGTTGGCAAGTTCCACTTCTTTGGCAACACTCACACCGTCTTTGGTGATGGTGGGGGAACCGAATTTTCTGTCGAGGACCACGTTACGGCCTTTGGGACCCAGTGTGGCTTTCACAGCGGCACTGAGCTGTTCCACACCGGCAAGAAGCTGGCGACGGGCTTCGTCACCGAACAAAAGTTGTTTTGCAGGCATTTTCTTTACTCCTTAAAATACTGTTTTATAAAAAACTGTTGGTTACTCTGCTTACTTGATCACAGCAAGAATATCGCTTGCGCTGAGGATCTTGTATTCTTTTCCGTCATATTTCACTTCGGTTCCTCCGTATTTGCTGGTAAGAACCACATCGCCGACTTTCACATCAAAGGGGATCTTTTTCCCGTTATCATCGGTCTTGCCGGTACCCAGAGCCACAACAACGGCTTCCAGGGGTTTTTCTTTTGCAGAATCGGGAATGACGATCCCGCCTCTGATCTGCTCGGCTTCTTCTTTCTGTTCCACAAGGATTCTGTCTCCCAGCGGCTGAATTTTTACTTTGCTCATGTTTTACTCCTGTTGATTGGTTATATTAGGGGTTCTTTATTTTTGAAAATGAAAAGTTCCGTCCGGATCTCTCCGGACGGCTTTCTGTATTCCATTCTTATTTATCTTCCACGACTTCGGCATCAACGACATCGCCGTCTTTTGCCTGACTCTGCTGTCCGGGAGCGGCACCGGGGGCTCCGGCAGCACCCTGCTGCTGATAGACTTCCTGCCCGATCTTCATAAGAAGTTCTTCCAGTTTCTGCATACCGGCTTTCATACCTTCGGTATCATCGGCTTCGATCTTCTTCTTGAGGTTGTCGATCTCTGCCTGAACAGGCTGTTTCAGACTTTCAGGAGCCTTGTCACCCAGATCTTTCAGCTGTTTTTCAGTCTGATAGACCATGGAATCGGCGCGGTTCTTCACTTCGATCTTTTCTTTGGCAGCTTTGTCTTCTGCTTCATGCATTTTGGCATCGTCCACCATTTTCTTGATCTCATCTTCGGAAAGTCCGCCGCCGGCAGTAATGGTGATCTTCTGTTCCTTGCCGGTTCCCAGATCTTTTGCAGATACATTGAGGATACCGTTGGCGTCAATATCGAATGTCACTTCGATCTGGGGCACGCCGCGGGGAGCGGGAACGATACCGTCAAGACGGAAGTTACCCAGAGATTTATTGTCTCTTGCCATATTGCGTTCACCCTGTACGATATGGATATCCACAGAGGGCTGATTGTCAGCAGCTGTACTGAACACTTCCTTTTTCATGGTGGGGATAGTGGTATTGCGTTCGATCATTCTGGTGGTCACGCCGCCCAGAGTTTCAATACCCAGGGAGAGGGGGGTAACGTCAAGAAGAACAACATCATTGACTTCTCCGCCAAGCACACCGCCCTGAATTGCAGCACCGGCAGCAACAACTTCGTCAGGATTGACACCTTTGCTGGCTTCTTTACCGAAAATGCGTCCGGCAACTTCAGCGATACGGGGCATTCTTGTCATACCGCCCACCAGGATCACTTCTTTGATCTTGCTCTTGTCGATACCGGAGTCAGCGATACATGCTTCGCAGGGTTTCACGGAGCGTTCGATGAGACCGTCGCAAAGCTGTTCAAGAGTGGCTCTGGTAAGAGTGGTCTGCAAGTGGAGAGGTCCGGAAGCATTCATGGTGATGAAGGGCAGATTGATCTCGGAAGAGGAGCTGGAGGAAAGTTCGATCTTTGCTTTTTCTCCGGCTTCTTTCAGTCTCTGCAGTGCCTGGGGATCGTTACGCAGATCCACGCCGTTTTCTTTTTTGAAGTTGTCGGCAAGGTAATCCAGTACGGCACGGTCAAGGTCGTCACCGCCCAGGTGGGTATCGCCGTTGGTGGCTTTTACTTCAAACACACCGTCACCGATTTCCAGAATGGAGATATCGAATGTTCCGCCGCCGAAGTCATATACTGCGATAACTTCGTCGTTTTTCTTTTCGAGTCCATAAGCAAGAGAAGCGGCGGTAGGTTCATTGATGATGCGTTTCACATCCAGCCCGGCGATACGGCCGGCGTCTTTTGTAGCCTGACGCTGTGTATCGTTGAAGTAGGCGGGAACAGTGATGACCGCATCCGTGACTTTTTCACCCAGATATGCTTCAGCATCCGCTTTGAGTTTCTGAAGGATCATGGCGGAGATCTCCTGGGGGGAGTAGCTCTTGTCACCGATCTTGATGTAAGCGTCGCCGTTTTTACCTTCCACGACTTCATAGGGGATGCGGGAGAGTTCGTCTTTCATCTCATTATATTTGCGTCCGATGAAGCGTTTGATGGAGAAAATGGTGTTTTTGGGGTTGGTGACCGCCTGGCGTTTGGCAGTCTGTCCGACAATGCGTTCTCCGGTTTTGGTGAATGCCACTACGGAGGGAGTGGTGTTTGCCCCTTCAGCGTTGGGGATGATCTTGAATGTGCCGCCGTCCATTACCGCCATACAGCTGTTGGTGGTGCCCAGGTCGATACCGATGATTTTTCCCATAATGAAATCCTTTCCTTTTGGTTGTTTTTGTTATTGACGCTTTTCCATATAGCAAAGGGCGTGCCAACTTTTCAAAATCAAAACACAATATATTGAAAATCATAAAGATATACCAAATACACATTTCATATCATTCCGGATCGCGCCCGGATTTTTGAAACAACAACTGTCTCACTGTGCCATTGTGTCACAGCGAAAAAAGTCACAGTAAACCTTGTGGCACACTTTTCCGTCCCTGTCACACCATTATTTTTACCTGTATTATTTTCTGCAGAAGAAGATTTTTCTGTAACAGCCCTTGAAAAAATCCTCTTCTGTGATAGATTACCCATCCTTCACCCTGATAATTTTTTATTAATAGACAATGATAAGGAGGAAAATATGCCTTTTGAAAGCGGAAGTACTGCATTGATGATCTGTCACCTGAACGATGAACTGCCCGGTGATTTTCTGGAAAGACTTGCCAAACATACTGCCGGAAAACTGGATGATGTGGATAAAGACCCCCAGGTAGGCTGGGTCAGCGGCAGACATCTTCTGGAAAACCAGATCAATGAACTCACCTCCATCTGCGGAGGACATCTTTATATCAATCTGCGGAAAGCGGAACGGAAACTGCCTGCCCAGCTTCTGCGCGCCATCTGCCGCCGGGAGGAACTTGCCTATATGCAGGCAAATGACATGCTTATGGTCCCCAAGGCGGAACGCAACCGGATCAAAGAGGATGCCATTGAAAAAAATCTGCGGAAAATGCCTCCCTCCATCTCTGCCATCCCCATAGTGGTGGACAGGAAGAATTCTGTCATGTATATCGGTAACGGTTCTCTGCGTGCCTACGATCAGATCACAGCGGAATTCATGAAGGATGTGGGTGTGGAACCTGTACCCGTAAGTGTTGCAGAACTGATGATCCGCTGTATGAAGGCTTCTGAAACCGATCTGCCCGCTCTCTCTTTCAGCAGCAAAGATGACGGGGAACCTGCTCCCGGACGGGATTTTCTCACCTGGCTCTGGTATCACTCTGAAACTGCGGAAGGCAAACTTGTTCTCGGCGGAATCTCCTACAATGTGATGATCGAAGGCCCTCTCACTCTCGCCTTTGCCGCCGACGAAGCCAAAGGAGCAAGTGAAAGTGTATTGAAAAAAGGCTGTCCCCAGATCTCCGCTGAAGCCAAAGCTGCCCTTTCCGTAGGAAAAAAACTGAAAAAAGCCAAACTGACTCTCGTCCGGGAAGGTTCTGACAGATGGACATTCACCTTTGATGCGGACCTCTTCACCATGACAGGCCTCACCCTTCCGGAAGGGGAGGAAATGGATATTCACAGTCAGTTTGAGGAACGCATCGCTTTCCTCCAGCTGCTGAAAGAAGCACTGGAAGGGTATTTCACTCTCTTTGCCACAACCGTGATGGATCCGGAAAAGCGTACCCTTCTGGAAGAAGAGATGCGTACCTGGGCGGAAGAGAGAGAATCCTTCTGAAAAAAGCATGGCGGGACGATCCGCAAAAGGGAACAAAATTTTTTTTATTCTGTCAAAGCGGGATAATCAATAGACCGAATCCGGAAAATGACCGGGAAATGAAAAACTCATAACGGAGGAAGATCATCATGGCACTTTTAAACGGAGATATACTTTGGCATCTTTTCTGGGTCGTACCTGTTTTTATCATCCTTTTTGTGATGGCATGGCAGAAGAGAAAAAAACTTCTCACTCTGTATCTGGGGGAAAGAAGCAGTGATCCCGCTTTTGTCTCCCTTTCCCCGGCGGCAAGGTTCTGGCGCATGATAAGTCTTCTCCTTGTTCTTTTTTTCCTTTTTCTTGCTGCCGCCCGTCCTTTCTGGGGCAACAGGATCATGCCATATACAGGGGAAGGACGGGATCTTCTCATTGTATTTGATGTTTCCAGAAGTATGCTTGCACAGGATGTGCGTCCAAGCAGAATGGAACATGCAAAATATCTTGTGAGAGAACTTGTCAAACTCAATCCCACCGACCGGTTCGGGCTTATCGCTTTTGCCGGAAAGGCTTTTCTGGAATGTCCCATGACCATGGACAAAACAAGTTTCCTGCAGAATGTGAATGATCTGGATACCACCTCCATTCCTGTAGGGGGAACAAATATAGAAGAGGCATTGAAAACAGCTCTCTCCGCATTCAAAGCGGCAGAAAGCCCCCACCTTGCCATTATTCTTATTACGGATGGAGACGAACTTACAGGAGAAAGTTCCCGCGTTGTTGACGAAGCCATCCGGAAAAAGATCCCGCTTTTCATTGCCGGTATCGGGGATCCGTCCCAGCCTGCCATCATCCAAATCAAGGATGAAAAAGGCAATGTAAAGACCCTGCGGGACAACAAAGGAAATGCTGTAAACAGTCAGCTCAATGAAAAACAACTGGGGGATCTTGCTGCCAGAACAGGCGGCATCTATGTACGTTCCGGCACAACTTCCACCGGGATCGCCCAGTTGGAAGCCCGGATAAAAGCTCTGGACAGTTTTGCAAGAGAAAGCGGAAAACAATACCGTCCCATAGAACGCCCTCTTTATCCTCTTGCGGCAGCCCTGTTCTTTTTCTTTCTCTTCCTTCTTTTTCCGGAAAAAAGAAGAAAAGGAACTGTAAAACTTCTGCCCGTATTAATTGGTGCCGGATTATTGCTTGCAGGGGAAGAGGTCATGGCACAGGCGGAAAATACCGATACACCCTCCCCTGTCCCTGCCGTTGCTGCCACCGGGACGGACTCTGCCCCGGTTCTTCCGGAAAGTACGGATCCCTACATTCTCTATAATGAAGCCCACAATGCCCAATTTGAAGAAAAAGATTTTCCGAAAGCGGAAAAACTTTACCAGCAGGCGATCAATTTTGCTTCAGACAAAGAAGAGATCCGTTCCGGGGCATGTCTGAATCTGGGAGTCCTCCGGCACACAGCAATGCGTCAGGATGTCCTGCAGGGCAAAGAACTTTTACAGAAACAGGATCTTCAGAAGGCACTGGAAAAGGTAAAGGAAGCCATACAGAAAACAGAAGCAATACAGGAACTGTATAAATACGGTCTTCTGGGTGCAACAAGGGAAAAAGCGGCAATCAATCAGCAGCTCCTCCTCAATGAAAAACGGGAAGCGGAAAAATTGCAGAAAGAGATCGAAGAGCTGCTGAAAAAACAACAGCAGGCACAGCAGAATACCCAACAGGCACTGAATCAGCAGAAACAGCAGCAGAAACAACAGGATCAACAGAAAAAAGAGCAGAAAAAAGAAGAAACAAAACAGCAGACCTCCCGGGCGCAAAAATCTGTTGAAGAGATGAAAGATCAGGCAAAGAAACTTGATCAGAAACAGATGGAACAACAGGCGCAGAAAGCGGAAAATGAATTGAAACAGGCTATGGATTCCCTGAAAAAAGGAGAAGACAAAAAGGCGGAAAAACATCTTGAAGAAGCGTTGAAAGCTCTGGGAGAAGGTAAACAGGACAAGGACAGCAAAAACGGTCAGGATAAACAGCAGGATCAGAAAAATAAGGATAATAAGAAAGATCAGAAAGACAAAGATCAGAAAAATCCTCAACAGGATCCGCAACAAAACCAACAGACTCAACAGAACCCTCAACAGAACCCGCAACAGCAGCAGAACAGACAGGAAAAAGCAGCAAAAGAGGAAAAAGGCGATTATGATAAAAAACAGGCGGAAGCACTCCTCGATCTCATGCAGAAAGAGGAAAAAGACCTGAAAGATGCCCTGAAAAAGCGTATGCTTGAGTTGTACCGGGACAGCAAAGTGGAAAAAGACTGGTAAAATCATGGAGGAAAAATAAATGGACCTGAGAATGAAATATCTTCATAACAGTAAAGCGGAAAAGATCTTTCTGACTCTCTCTTTTGCACTGTTTCTTCTCCTTCCTTTTGCTCTGCCGGGAGCAGAAGGAACAGGGGAAGCCTATCTGATGCCGGAAACCGTCACCGTAAATGAACCGGCATATCTGGTATTGCGTATGCAGGACAGAAAACCGGATACAGGCAAACTTCCTGCCGTAAAAGATCTGCGCTGGATCAGCAACGCTGTACGCACCTCATCCAGGGTAAGTATCGTCAACGGGAAAATGAGTTCCACATACGAAAATCACATCCCCTTTGTTGTAACCAGAAAGGGGCGTTATGTCATTCCTCTTGCAGATCTTTTCAACGGTGTGAAAAGCAGTCAGAAAGAGATCTCTTTCCAGGCAATGGAACAGGTAGTGCGTTCTGCAGAGGAAAGAATAAGAGAGGCAAATAATAAGGAAAATTCCGGAGAACAGCAGAAAGGTAAAGATGAAAAGATCGCCATTGAAGATGCCATCTTTTCCGATGTGACTGTTCCCGGTTCAAAAAAGAGCTGCTATGTGGGGGAAGAGATCCCGTTAAGAGTGGATCTGTATATTCTGCAGGGGCTTTCAGGCAGACCGGTTGCCTACCCGCAAATCAAGTTCGGGGAAAACAATTCCGCCATTTTTAAAGATTACAGCAGGATCAATGAGGAAAACCCGAATTTTGAACGGATCACCCGCTCCCGGAAAAGGATCGGAAAAAGAGAATATTCCACTTATACCTTCCATACCCGGTTTACGCCCATTGCTCCCGGAGAGATGAAAATAACCTCTCTTCTTCCTGCCATTCTTCTCGTTCCGGATCAGCAGGGAAACACCCGGAGACACCGGGGAGGATTTTTCGATGATGACGACTTTTTCGGTTCATTTTTCAGACAGGAAAGGCGTATAGAGCGTTCTCTGCCTGCCCACACTCTTCTTACGGTTCTTCCTCTGCCGCCACTTCAGGAGAAAGATGCCTTTTATACAGGACTTACCGGAGATTGGAAGGGAGAGGTACAGCTTTCGCCTCCACCCTATAAAACCGGGGAACCGGTCAATCTGAAGATCCGTTTCACGGGGAATGGTTCTCTCGACTTTTTCAAAGCCCCCACTCTGAATATGGAAAACTTCCGCATCTATCCGCCGGAACTGGAAAAAAACAGCTCCTTTGCAGAAATAAGATATACCCTCATCCCCACAAAACCCACCGGGGGAAAAGAAGAAAACTTCCGGCTGGTGCCTCTTGCGGTCTTTGATCCGGCATCAGGCAAATATGTTCTTACAGAATTTTCCAGAAATATCGTTGTGGAAAAAGGAAAAGCATTGCTCCCTGTTCAGCAGGGCAATATGGTCATAGACGGCAAAACACCCTCAAAAACAGCTCCGGGACTTGACCAGAATACCCTGCAGGAAAGAGAACATATAAGTGATGTATTGTATCTGAAAAAGGATCACGGCAAAACAGTCTCTCTGCCTTTATGGAAAAACCATATTCTTCCGACAGTCATTTTTGTAACGGCAGGACTCCTGTTTATCCTTGTCTGCCAGTGCATTGCAATTTTCAGAAAGATACGCACCAATGATCCGCTTTTTGCAAGAAGAAAAGAGGCAAATCTTCTGCGGAAAAAACTTTTGAAGGTTCTTTCCGCTCTTCCCCCGGAGGAACTGCCGGAACAAAGCGGCAGCATAGCAGAAACTCTTGCCGGACTTGCAGGATTTGCCCCCGGTACGGATCTCAAGGAATGTGCAGCAAAAATAGCAAAAGAAGATCCTCATTTTGCTTCCATGCTGGAAAAAATGGCGGATTGTGCATGGATGCCCGCTGCCAAACACGATCTGGACGGAAAATTCAAAAAGGATTTCCTGAAAAAGTTTTCCCGGATCTCCTTCCTGTTTGCTGTCATACTTTTTTCCGTCTATCTCTTCCCCGGTACACTTGCGGCAGAGGAAAAGAGTGCGGTAAAATATTCTGCCGTACCGGCAAATATACAGGAAACATCCCGGGCGTATGATGCCGGCAATTTTGAAGCGGCAGAAAAGTATTACAGAAAATTATTGAAAGAAGGGAAATATTCCGGTGAGATCCTTTACGATCTGGGCAATACCCTTTACCGGCAGGGCAGATATCCGGAAGCACTGGTTTCTTATGAACAGGCATTGCGTCTCTCGCCCCGGGATCCGGATATTCTGGAAAATCTCAACCTTGTACGCAGAAAACTCATGCTTCAGGAAAAAGGGAAAGTCAATTCCCCGGCAGATATTTTTCCGGTATTGCGGGATCAGTTGCGCCCGGATGAATGGCTGCTTGCAGCCGGGATCGGCTTTTTCCTTCTGTGCATCGGTTTCGGAATACGGACACTCCGGGGGAATGCTTCTTTATTCTTCCGCATCTCTGCTGCAGGAGGACTCGTGATCCTTCTCATTTCCCTCTGGGGATTTTTCTCTGCCATGAACGGTTCCTACAGCGGGAAATATGCAATTGTCACAGCGGACAATATCCGGGTCTATTCCCTTCCATCGGCAAAATCCCGGCGTCTCACCATAAAATTCCGTCCGGGAGAAGAATTGTCCATAGAAGAAAAACGGCAGGATTTTTTCCGTGTGCGTTCCGGCAATGCGGAAGGATGGGTGAAGGCGGAGGATATCCGGCCTTTACAGGCAAATCAGAAATAAAACAGATTGCAAAAATAAAACAGATGTGAACTTTTCCGGCAGGAAACTGTCTTGAGAAAAACACAAACTTTTCACAAGAGAAAGGGATAAAAAAATGAAACAGGATGAACTTCAGCAATTGCAGACTCAAATCAGTGGTGCATCACTTTTTGTGAAGGCGATCCGTACTGAAATGTCCCGGATCGTTTCCGGGCAGGAATATCTCATAGACAGACTTCTTCTTGCCCTTATTTCCGACGGCCATGTTCTTCTTGAAGGGGTACCGGGGCTTGCCAAGACTCTTTCCGTCAAAACCCTTGCCCAGACTCTTGACGGAGAGTTTTCCCGCATCCAGTTCACTCCCGACCTTCTGCCGTCCGATGTGGTGGGAACCAATATTTACAATCCCCAGGAACACACATTTTCCGTAAAAAAAGGTCCGGTATTTGCCAATATCGTACTTGCAGATGAGATCAACCGCGCGCCGGCAAAGGTACAGAGCGCACTTCTTGAATGTATGCAGGAACGGCAGGCGACCATTGCAGGCAATACCTTTAAAATGCCCGCCCCCTTCCTTGTACTTGCCACCCAGAATCCCATTGAACAGGAAGGCACCTATCCCCTGCCGGAAGCCCAGGTGGACCGTTTCATGTTCAAATTGAAAGTCGGCTATCCGAAACGGGCAGAAGAACGCACGGTCGTGGAACGCATGGCACATCCGGAACTGGAACTCAAAGCCATTGCGACCTCTTCCCTTGCGGATATTACCAATGCAAGGAAATGGGTGGACAGGATCTATATGGACGAAAAGATCCTTGAATATATCCTGGATATTGTCTGCGCCACCCGCCCCGGACTGCGTTCGGAACTTTCCAGCCGTCAGGAAGGGGCAAATCTGAAATTTGTGGATACCTTCCTGCAGTTCGGAGCCTCCCCCCGTGCCGGGATCGCTCTTGCCATGGCGGCAAAAGGTCAGGCATTCCTTGAAGGAAGAGCGTATGTGGTACCGCAGGATGTGAAAAACCTTGCTCCGGATGTACTGCGGCACAGAGTGATATTGAGTTATGAAGCGGAAGCGGAAGAGGTCACAGCCGACAGTCTGATCCAGAAGATCCTTGACGAATTGAAAACTCCCTGATATTCCTGTATGAGCAGGTTTGAGACGGGATCAGAAAAGGGAGGAGGAACCATGATGGATACCGGCGAACTTCTTGCAAAAGTACGCAAGATCGAGATCAAAACCAGACGGATGGTGGATGAACTTACCGGCGGCGCCTATCACAGTGTCTTCAAAGGCAGGGGGATAGAGTTCAGCGAGGTAAGGGAATACACACCGGACGATGATGTAAGGGATATTGACTGGAATGTTACAGCGCGCACCAATATCCCCCACATCAAAAAATACACGGAAGAAAGGGAACTTACGGTGATCCTTGCTGTGGATATTTCCGCATCCGGGCATTTTGGCAGTTCCACTTTCTCCAAAAGGGAAAAAATGACAGAAGGAGCAGCTCTTCTGGCATTGAGTGCCATCCGCAACAACGATAAAGCGGGCTTGCTTCTTTTTACCGGGGAAACGGAACTTTTCCTTCCCCCCAGATCCGGACGCACCCATGTATTGCGGCTCATCCGGGAACTTGTGGGGACGGAGGCAAAAGACAGGAAGACCAATATTGCTGCAGCATTGGAAAATCTTGCCGGCATCCTGAAAAAGAAGGCAGTCATCTTTCTCGTCAGCGACTTTATTGACACTCACGATTATGAAAAGACCTTTAAGATCATCTCCCGGAAACACGATCTTGTGGCAATGCGTATTCTGGATGAAAAGGAATTGACTCTGCCGCCGATGGCAGCACTGGAACTCATTGACGGAGAAACGGGAAAAAGATTTTCCTTTTCCGCTCTGGGGGAAAATCTGAAAAAATTTCATTCAGCAGCAGAGAAAGAAGCGGAAAAAGTCAGAGAACTGTGCAAAAGAAGCAAAGTGGATCTCATTGACATCCGGTGTAATGAGGATCTGGTCAGACCTCTTATGAATTTTTTCCGGACGCGGGAAAGACACACGCATTGATGAAAGATCCGGCAAGGAGGAAATATTATGATGAAAAACAGAAAAACAGACAAAAAAAGATTGATCCTTACCGTATTGCTTACGGCTGGGATCTCTGTAATGCTTCTCCTGCTTGCTGTCCTTTCCGCCGCAGGCTGGAAGTATTACAAAATCTCTTCATCGGAAGAAAAGGTACAGACTCTGGATAAAAGTCCCGCTGTTCCGGGGGAAGTGACTCTGGGGGAAAATTTTGCTCTGAAAGTGAAATACCGTGTTCCCTGGGGAACACAGGAAACGGAAAATGCTTTTCTTACCGTTCCGGAAAACATGCTTGTAACAAGTCCTCCTTATTTCCGTACCTTGCAGTATTCCTGGGGATACCGTACTGTGGAAGGGATCTATCCCTTACAGGCATTTGCAGACGGCAAAAGCGGCAAAGGAGTCATCATTGCCCGTTTCAGAAATAAAAACAATGTGGAAAGCACTTTGGAGGAGAAGATCCCGGAAATCACAGTTCTTCCTTTGAAAGTAACTGCCGGTGACCTTCTTACGGAAGGAAAAATAGTTGCAGAAAAAACATTTTCCCTTATTCCTTACATCGCAATCATCCTTGTGATCGTTCTTGTGATCGCCGGCCTTGTCTTTTTCCTCTTCCGGAGAAAAGGCGGGGCAGCAGCCAGGCTCATTCCGCCCTGGGAGCAGGCGGTAAATGCAATAGGCTTGCTTCTGCAGAAAGTCAGAGCAGGGGATACGAAAGTGGAACAATCCATTGCCGAACTCTCGGATATTGTCCGTGCCTATATGGAACAACGCTTTTCCATCCGGGCAGAACATCAGACAAGTGATGAATTTTTCTTTGCTCTCAATTCAAAAAAAGATATACTCACACCTCTCCAGCAGGAATTTTTACGCAAATTCATCCGTTCCGCAGATCTGGTGAAATTTGCCCGGCTTGCAGCAGATATCACCCTCGTGGAAGATGCCGCTTATCAGGCGGAAGAACTGGTACGGGAAACCATTCCGGCGGAAGAGGAAAAGAAAGAAAAGACTGAAAAGAAAGGAGTGAAGGAAAAATGATCAATTCTTTACAACACCCTTATCTGCTTTTTCTGCTCCTTCCCCTTTTCCTGCTTCTTTTTGCAGCATGGAAAAGAAGAGGACCGGCGATCACAGTACCTTCTCTGCAGACTTTTACTGAAGCCTGCGGCGGGAAAGAAAAATTCAACATGCGGAAATTTCTTCCTCTTGTATTTTACGCTCTTTGCGGACTTTTTCTGATCTTTGCCATGACACAGCCGCGGGAGGGACTGGAAGAGATCCGGAGAAGAACAGAAGGTATCGACATAATGATCGCCATTGACCTTTCCGGAAGTATGGCGATATATGATGCAGTTTCCGGGACAAGTGAAAAAGCAGCTGCCAATGCCATCAATTCCGGAAAACTCAAAAACCGTCTGGAAACGGCAAAAGAGGAGATCCGGCAGTTTATTGAGGCACGGCCCAATGACAGGATCGGTCTTATTGCTTTTGCGCCGCAGCCTTATGCGGCGTGTCCCCCGACTCTGGATCATGCTTATCTTCTTGCCCATCTGGATGATCTGAAAGTAGGAATGATCGGTGACCGTACCGGACTTGCCGGGCCGGTGGCGAGCGCGGCGCAGCGATTGAAAGACTCGGATTCCAAAAGAAGGATCGTCGTACTTTTTACAGACGGAGTAAACAATGTCCAGGCAAAAGTAACTCCGCTTCAGGCGGCAAAACTGGCAGATTCTGTGGGAGTAACGGTCTATACTGTAGGTATCGGCGGAGATAACTCTTACGCTGTTCAGCAGGATTTTTTCGGCAGCCGTCTGGCAAAAGTACAACAGCCTTTTGATGAAGCATTGCTGAAAGAGATGGCAGAAGTTGCCGGAGGCAGATATTACCATGCCGCAGATGCGGAAGGGATGAAAAATGCCATGAAAGAGATCGACAAACTGGAAAAGACTTCTGTTGAACAGCTCATTACGGTGAACTGGAAAGAGTTTTATCCGCTTTTCACCCTTCTTGCCATACTGTTTCTTCTGACAGGATTTTTCCTGGAACACACCTTCTGTTTACGGTTACCATAAGTTATTTGCAAATTAAAATGTTACAAGAACTGCCGTATTCTCCATCCGGAGAATGTCCGGCAGTCTTTTTTTTACCGGCAGCACTCCTGTTTCAGCTTGAAAAAAAATTTTTTCATGCTAAATTACGGTAACAGATTTTCCTGAATAAAAATTACAGAACAGAAAGAGACTCAAAAGTCCGGTGATAACTATGCTTTACGGAAACAGTCCTCATAACGGAAAACGTCGCATAATATACATTATGTAATGGTAAAAAGGGAAAATCGTGCAAGAAACAGTAATTTTGAACAGTATGGAAAGTATAAAATAACAAAAAATAAGCCACAAAGGAGGTAACATAATGTATATTATGCGCCGTAACAGTTTTACCCTTATTGAACTGCTGGTTGTAATAGCCATCATCGCCATTCTGGCGGGGATGCTTCTTCCCGCGTTGAACAAGGCAAGGGAAACAGCATTGGGAGTATCCTGTATTTCCAAAATGAAACATGCGGCAATGACCTTTCAGCTTTATGAAGGCGATGCCAAGGGGTTTGTACCGGGAGATGGGTATCTGGGATCGGATTACGGCACATCCTTTGTATGGTATTTTATTGAACTCGGTTACCTGAAACTGCCCCGGGACAGTAACAGAGCAAATCATTTCATCTGTGATCTTACCAGACGGAAAATGGAAACTCTCGGTACGATAACCAAACGGAAGGACGGCAGCACTTACTATACCGGCGACACCAATTTTGCCATCATAAGCAGTAAAGATAAAACCATAACTGTTCCGGAATATTATGACCGATACAACTGCGGCTGGCAGGCAACCAAACACAATAAAAAACCCAGCGGAACGATCACATTCTTCAAACCCTCCTCTTCCCGGTACCCTTCCGCATTGGGACTTCTGCTGTGTTCCGGCGGATACAACGATCAGAAGTTTTACAACTACCACAGCAGGGGAAACAATATAGCTTTCTGTGACGGAAGTGCAAATAATACCCATTTCACCCAGATGGGAGTGTATAAGAAGAATGCCATCTGGTATTCCTGGCCCGCCAACGGTCATCCCAATAAAAAGTTGAACATCAATCATAATTAAGTAAGGCAAAAACATGAAAAAAACTTTATTTTCCATTTTGTTTCTGGCAGGGTTTTCCCTTCTTTGTGCCACAGAATATCCTCTTGTCCTCAAAGGCAGGGCAAATGCAAGAATACAGGGCAATTACGACCCCACCGCAAGTGAATTCCGGGCAGTGACCGAATTGCAGGATGCCATTAAAAAGATCTCCGGAACGCTTCTTGCCCGTACCACCATGCCCGGTCCTGTTTACAGGGTATTCCGCAATGAGGGGCTGGATAAAGTGGAAGTCATGTGTGTCACTCTGGAAAACGGCAGAAGACTCCTTCCCGCCAAAGCGGTAAAAAAACTGGAGGAAACGGATAATAAAGACGCCTTCTACATTATAAGCGAAAATTCCCAAAAAACAGGGAAAGCCATTTTTATTGCAGGAAAAACCCCTTCCGGCGTACTGTACGGTACTTACGCCTTTATTGAAGACTATCTGGGCGTCCGTTTTTTCCACGCTTCTGAAGATGGTACATACTATCCTTCCACAAAAAACATCATCCTCAAAGATATAGATGATTTCCGGTTCCCCTGGATAAAGAACCGCCGTATGAGCTGCTGGTCCGGTTCCGTAAAACCTGTTCCCATGCAGAAGATGGAAGAGTGGCTCACCCGCAGAACCTATCAGTGGAATGTGAACCAGAACTATACCGATCTTACCCGTGCAAGACTGGATCACTCCTCTACCGGACAGGCCTCTCTCCGGGGCGGCGGACATCTCACCTTTGAACTTTCTGTCCCCCAGACTCTTTTCAAAACCCATCCGGAATACTTCCCTCTTCAGAAAGGAAAAAGAGTCTGTCAGGAGCGTTCCCAGAGATGTCTTACCAATCCGGAGGTACGGAAAATGGTGGCGGAATATATTATCCGCAATGTTTCCTACAAGGCAAGTTTCACCATCAATTATCACGACTCCACCAACGGCTGGTGCGAATGTGACAACTGTAAGAAATACGGTACGGACGCCAACGGGAAATTCTCCCTTTCCAATTATGCCAACCGTTTTGTTAAAGAGATCGCTGACGAGGTATATAAAAAGATCCCGGAAGCAAATATGAGCTTTTTAAGCTATTCTGATTACCGGGATGTCCCCACCATTCCCATGCAGTTTGATAAACGGCTGCTGAATGTATATTGTCCCCATCAGAGATGTTATGTCCACTCCATCGGGGATGAAAAAGCCGAATGTAATAAATTCTTCCGGGAACTTTACCTTTCCTGGAAAAAACTCTGCCCGAAAATGGGGATTTTTGACTATTATTCCTACTCCCAGAGTCCCTATTGTCCCTTTGAATACACTCTGGAAAAGGATATGAAATTTTATAAAGAACAGGGACTTGTTTCCTTCCTTGAGGACTGTACCAATAAAGATCTGCCCATTCCGGACAGCAACTGGCAGTTCTATTATCTGCTTTCCCGCCTTATGTGGAATGCGGATCTCAATGTGGAAAAAGAGCTGGATAATGCTTATACCCTCTATTACGGAAAAGCAGCTGTCCCCATGAAAAAATATCATGCGTTCCGCAGGGAACTGTGGGAAAGCATCCCCGGACACGCCATGTACGGCGGAGGCAAACGGTATGCCAACTGCCTGCTTGTCCCCGGTGCGGAAAAGCGTCTTACAAACTACCTTGCAGAAGCAGAAAAACTTGCAGAAAATGACAAGATCCTGAAAAGCCGTATTGCCCGGGATAAAAAATATCTCACAGAATACTGGATCAAAGATGCCGCCGCCATCCGGAAAGCGGAGGCAGGGGTGAAAACATTGCGTCTTACCATGACCGATACCCCCGTAAAGATCGACGGCGAAGGCAATGAGGAAGCATGGCGTAAAGCGGAAATGATCACCGCCTTCCGCAATTACAAGACCAAAGATGAGGCGAAAGAGGCAACAAAGGTCAAGCTCCTTTATGATAAGGACAATCTTTATCTCTACTTTGAATGTATGACCGAACACGCCTGGAGCAAACTTGCTGCCAATGTGAAGGAACGGGACGGACAGGTGTGGACAGACGACAGTATGGAAGCCATCATCATGCCGCCCCACGGAGATTATTACCATTTGATCTTCAACAGTATCGGAACACTCTATGATGCAAGAGTGCGTTCCGCCGCCTTTGATTACAAAGGGGATCTGGCGGTAAAAGTATGGAAAGATCGTTACACGGCAGAAATGCGTATTCCTCTGAAAAGCATGAATATGGAAAGCATCAAAAGCGGTGATATCTGGAAATTCCATTTCTTCCGCAACTGCCGCAATCTTCAGCCTCCTGCCGTTATCGAGGGTGCCGGACTGGACGGTGTTCCGCCCCATGAGATCACCTCTTTCCGCAAGGCTTCTGCGGGGGAATCCGTATTGCGCAACGGGGATTTAAGCAAGATCGAAGAGAAAAAAGGAAAAGTCTTTGCAAAATTCTGGGGCAAACATCTTGCGGATTTTGTCCAGAGCAAAGAGGGCAATCACATTCTCCTTAAGGATTTGATCTATACTTATCTCACCTACCCTGTACTGGATAAAAAGATCAAACTTACAGGCAGCGTCACCGCCTCCGGCAAAGGAGTTCTTACCGTATATCTTTCCGGCTGCATCCGTGAAAAAGGGAATAAAAAACCTTTCGGGCATGAATTGAAAATCGTTCCGGGCAAATTCAAATTAAGTGATACGCCCCAAAGTTTCCCTCTTTCCATTGAAGTACCTGCCAACTCCCGGTTCTACTTCTATATACGGGTAAATGGCGGACAGGCAAAAGTAAGCAATATTACATTGAGCAGGTAAAGAGCAGGGATAAATACAGAAGAGTTTTTATCCATCTCATAAAACAGGGGCTGCTGCAAAAGCAAATATTTTGCAACAGCCCCTGTTTTTCATTTCCGGCAGGAGATCATTTATGCGGAGAAACGGCATTCCCCGTTTACATAAACTTCCTTCACATTGAAGTCGGCATCAAGAATGGTGATGTCTGCAAAGTAGCCGTGTTCGATCTTTCCCAGAAGAGGAAGATTGAGAGCCTGTGCCTGATTGAAAGAGGTACAGCGGATCAGATCTTTCAGCGGAAGAGCAGTAACTTCATAAACATTTTTCAATGCTTTGTTCAACTGCAAAGTACTTCCGGCAAGTGCGCCGTTGGATTCCAGTCTTGCTTCCCCGTTTTTCACGATCACGGGAAGTCCGCCCAGAGAGGATCTGCCATCAGGAAGACCGGCAGCACGCATGGCATCTGTGATCAACTGGATACCTTCACATCCTTTGACAGCAAAGGTGAGACGGATCATATCCGGGCAGATATGCAGCTTGTCGCAGATAAATTCAATGGAAACATCCTTGTTGGCGAAACCGGCACCAACAAGTCCGATATCCCGGTGATGCAGAGCAGTCATCTGATTGCAGAAATGGGAAAGGTTGCGCATTCCATGATCGTAAGCGGCAAGGAACTGGGCGTAAGTGGCAGCACTGTGTACGCAGGAGGGGGTGATCCCCATGGAGATGAGATCAGAAGCAAAACGGGCCCCGCCTTCCATTTCCACAGCATAGGAAACTTTCTTCACAGGGAAAATGGCATTGAGTCTTTTCACCATTTCCATATCGGGGGCAACCACATAATCAGGATTCTGCGCGCCAAGACATTTGGGATTGATGAAGGGGCCTTCCAGATGCACGCCGGGAACTTTTACCCCTTTTGCACCGGAAGCGACATAATCAGCTGCAGTTTGAAGTGCTGCGGCAAGCTGATCTTCCGGAAGGGTGAGAGTGGTGGGAAGATAGGATGTCACGCCTTCGGCAAGTTTATCTTTGGCAAGAACGGTCATGGCTTCATTGGTGGCATCACAGAAGTCCATACCGCTTTTTCCGTGACAATGCACATCAATAAATCCGGGAACAGCCATTTTTCCGCCAAGATCTGTGATTTTGTCTGCTGCGGGCAGAGTGTCACCTGCGGTAAATACCTGCTGGATCTTATCATCTTTGATGAGAATGGCGGCACCGGTCAGATCCACACCGGGAGAGACCAGACGGCAGTTGGTGAAAAGTTGTGTCATGATATATACTCCTTTTTGACATTGCATTGAAAATTCAACGCTCACCCGCATCTGCATATATATAACAGGACGGGAAACACAAAATATAATTTACTCTTCCTGAATATTTTTTCAACAGAAGAACTGCTTTTTTACAGATCAATGAAAGAAAAAAAAGAAAAATACCGCAGAAAAAGGCACGAAGAAGAGAAA
>JAFVRL010000280.1 GCA_017504325.1 Lentisphaeria bacterium
GGGTACTTCCACAACAGCATTGGAAGGCAGATTGGGGATAAAGCCGTTATTGAGTATATTGCCTCCGATCTTATAAGGAGTACCGGTCACAATGGCGTTCATAATGCCTGCACCGTACTCATGGGTGGGGGAATGGGTGAGGGAGGGATTTTCACAGATATCTTTATACTGCTTTTTCCAGTGATTGATCTGGTTGACGCATCTTCTGGGATATTCATCCAGGGGAATAAAATATTCATCAATAAGTTCCGGACAGGCGTTTTTGATCCAGTAGGGGGCATATTCGGCATTGTGTTCGCTGGATTCGGTGACATAATAACCGAATTTATCCATCATTTCCAACCGGATGAGATCGCGGTGTTTCTCTTTCCCGCCCCGGTATTTTTTTATGATCTTCCTGCCCAGTTTCCGCATTTCCGGATAAATATCTTTTCCGTTTTTATCCCGGAGTGTCAGAAGCCATGCCATGTGATTGATCCCGGCAATTTTCGTTTGATAGCCTTTGGAATTGAATTCGTGAATGGAGTTGCCTTTACACTTGGAGGGATCAAAAAGCCCCAGAGAGTGCATAAGAGAGTATGCACACACCTGGACGGAATGACACAAGCCCACCGTCTTCACATTTGTCCCCCGCAGCATGGCTCCGGTAAGCATTGCCATGGGATTGGTATAGTTGAGCAGCCAGGCATCCGGACAAACCTCTTCCATTTCATGGCCGAAATCAAGCATAACGGGAATAGTACGCAAGGCACGGAAAATACCGCCGATACCCAAAGTATCGGCAATAGTCTGCTTCAATCCATACTTTTTCGGGATCTCAAAGTCGATGACCGTGGAGGGTTCATAACCGCCCACCTGAATGGCATTGACTACAAAATCAGCTCCTTTCAGAGCCTTTTTCCGGTTGGCGACCCCCAGATGGGTCGTGATTTTTGCCCGGTTGTCATTGATGTTTTTATTCAGAACGGTCAGCATCTTTGCAGACTCTTCCAGACGGTTTTTATCAATGTCATAGAGTGCTATGTGGGAATCCTTCAACGCCTCTTTATACATACAGTCCCCAAGAACGTTTTTAGCGAATACTGTGCTTCCTGCTCCCATAAATGTTATTTTCGGCATTTTGAATCTCCTTATTTTTTTTACTCTGCGCTTTTTGCAGAAATATCATCCAATATACATTCGCTTCCCTTGCCGACGCACTGGAACCGCAGCTGGGAAAATTCTTTTGCATTAATGGTATATTCCATAGTATGGAAAGTTGCTTTTTCCGTCAAAGGAATTTTTGCAAGGATCTGACTCTTTCCTGCAAGAAAACGGTTCACATATTTTCCTTTTTTATTCAATACCTGATCGAATCTGGCATTAATGACCCACAATGCGCCCTTGCCTTTTGCTTTCAGGGAGAGGACTACCTTTACCGGTTTTTCCGGACGGAAATATTTTCCATACAGGATCTGGGAAAGGATCCCGCCATTGGTCATTTTTATGGCACTATTGTTGTTTTCCTTTACAAGAGAGATCTTCTTTTCCGGATCTTTCCCCTGATAACCCCAGGATTTCGGACGGGATGTTTTCTTATCCAGCCCTTCTTCAAATGACCCGTTGCGGATGGCGGGACTGCCGATGAAAAGGGAACGGTAATCGGTTGTGGCATGATAGGCACTGCCATCAAGGGAGAAGTGTTTAAGTTTGCTGGATTTTCCTGTACGGTAATTTCTTACAATATGGAATTTCCATACGGCTCCGTCACCATAGTCCCCTTCCAGTTTCCTTACCGGGATCTTGAGTTCAATGACAAAGCCATCCTTATTGATCCTGCCCTTTGCTGTTGCTCCCAGATTGACCAGCATATTGTTGCCGGGCTGTTCCACTTCCTGAAGGATACCCTTTGCCGTAACTGTAAACTGATAATATTTGAAAGAGTTGTTGGGCGGGGCAATAAAGACTTCAAAGGCATCATCGCTCCATACTTCTTTTTTATTCTTTTCTGTGGCATTTGTCCGCAGAAGGTTGATAAAAGGTTCTTTTGCCTGAAGAAGGAAATAGAGGTTTTCTTTGTCGGAAAGGATACCCACGCTTGTGGCAAGGACGGCAGGGATGGGTTCTTTTTTGCCGAAGGTATCTTTGAATTCCGTGGTGTAAAAGGCTTTTCCCCAGACTGCATCATTGGCAATACCGTCGATTTCCGGACCCTTTGCCACCATGGGGGCTTTTCCTGTGCGGCTCAAAGATTTTCTGTACTTCTCATTGGGTTTGACCCAGTAGTTTTCCAAAGCTCCTTTTTCAAATTCCACGATCCTTTTGAGTGCGGGATCATTTCCTGCAAGTTTTTCCGCTTCGGCAAGATATTTATACAGTTCTTCCTTTGCTCCCGGCTTCTGCAATATCATGGGGGTACGCAAGTCATCATAGGGGAATCCTGCGCATCCGGGAGTTTCCTTCCAGAGTTTTCTGCGCAAATCCTGATATTTTTTCATTGCCGGATAAAGTTTGCCGTAAAAATCTTTTTCCGCTTCTGCCACAGCTTTTTCAAAATCAAAATCGGGGTTCCAGCATCCTTTGCCGAAAAGATACCAGAACTGCCAGCGGGATGCCATAAGGTTTTTGGTGAACCAGATACCCTTCTTTTTCATATTGTAAAAGTAATCAGCATCGGGATATACCATCTCCTCTTTTCTGCCCATAAGCCCCAGTTTTTTGTAAAGACGCAGATCTTTAAGCAGAACTTCCTCATAGGGCTGATAGGCACATCCCACAGCAAAACCATACTCATAAATATAGATTTTATTGCAGACCTTCATCCAGTCTTTCAGTCTTTTCAGACTTTTTACATTGCGGATACAGCTTTCATCATCCAGTGCGTGAGCATAACAGCGTTCGGTGGCACAGAAATAGATGATGGTACGGGGATCAAGCGTCAAGCCTTCCGGATAGTCCCGGTAGTTCCAGTATGCCCACTGGGAAAGTTTGGCATTGGGGCGTTTTGCCCAGACCATTTTACTTACATTCTGGGCGAACGTATGGAAGCGGCGGGAGATATCCGGTCTGGTACCGCCATCCATTTTTTTACATTCTTCACATTCACAGCAGTTGGTATAAGCATCAACGCACCCGAAATTGAAGGTGAAGTCCTCTCCATATTTATCGATTTCCCCCATCACATATTCATAGACTTTTTTCTGTACTTCCTTGTTGGAAAGGCAGTGGTGGAGCATTTTCCCTTCCACGCGGCGTTTGCCGTCAACAAGGGCGAAATATTCCGGATGGGTCTTGCCGTATTTTTTTGCCGGAAGAGGAGCTTCAAATGTGAGATGTCCGCCGGTAAGGGTACGGTCAAGACGCATACGCGGTTCATGAAAATCTCTGTATGTTACAAGAGTATTGTGTATTGTCCACGGCCCGGGACTCTGGATGCGGTTTCTGCCTGCCCAGATCCGGCTTTCTTTACAGAGACCATTAAGACTTACTGTATTGAGGATACGGTGGGAGAAAGTGGGAAAATATACTTTTCCCGCATCGGGAATTGTCACATTATTCTTTGCTGTATAGCGTTCCCCTTTGGTTCCGGGATAGTACCAGCGCACACCAAGATTCTGTTCAATAAATTCCAGTGTCCCATAGTATGCGGCAACGCCGTTCTGACCGATGATATAGTATTTCCCGTCTCTCGCCCCAAGAAAGAATGCTTCATCGGAGGGATTCTTTTTGAGTTCATTGACAATGGAAGAAGGGATATTTTTGCTTTTTACAGTTCCAATAATGATTTTCCCGTTTTTCAATTTGGAAATATCGGCGGAAGTCACCTTTTTTGTGTATTGGGTCAATTCCTGAACAGCAAGAACAGCTCCTTTTTCGCTGCTGACACAACTTATCCCGGTAAGAGCCTTACCGTCTTTCACGAAATCAAATCCCCATGAGATCACAGGGAGTACGGCAAACAATATTGCCGGAAATAGCGTTTTTTTTGTCATCATTTTTCCTTTTGTTTATATTTTATGATCTGATTATTTGAATTTACTCCAGCCGTTGGCAAGATTGTGATTGCCGGACTTTTTGGCTATGTCTGA
>JAFVRL010000281.1 GCA_017504325.1 Lentisphaeria bacterium
AAGTCTGAAAATGACTGTCCTTTCCACCAGAAACAGCTATCATGCAGTCATAACCGCCTTCGCCGTTGCAATTGCGATATTTATCGCAAATCTGTTTCAATTCCTCAAAACGTCTACCATAATCGACATATTGACGATTGGCATATGATTGGCATGCAGAACATACCCCATCTTTGTCAAAAGTAATCCCTGGACGAGTCGCCGGCATTGTGCATTTCTTGCAATAAAACATTCTAACCTCCTTATAATAATTGGTTTACCACACGGAGAATCCGCCGTCGACGACGATGTTCTGCCCTGTGATGTATTTCGATAAGTCGGAGGCAAGAAAAACTGTTGCTCCGATAAAATCATCTTCATGTGCCATACGCCTCAGTGGTGTTCGGGATTCGTAACGCTCCAGAAATGCAGGAGCCTGATTCCGGAAGATTCCGCCGGGAGTAATGGCATTGACACGGATATCCGGGGCTAAAACTGTTGAACACCATTTGGTAAATTGGACAACTCCTCCCTTGCTTGCGGCATACGCTGCCGGATTGAACATGGGTAATCCTTCATACAGACGCGGATCCGGTCCGACAATGCCGTAAATGCTTGCAACATTGATAATGCTGCCATGACCGCTTTTTTTCAGATACGGAGCACAGCTTTGTGTAAGATCAAACAACGCGGTAAGGTTTACTTCCAAAGCTCTGCGCCAGGTTTCCGTTTCCTGCTGTTCAAAGGGAACCCCCCAGCCAGTAAGATTGCTTGTTCCTACAAAGGCCGCGTTATTGATTAAAATGTCCAAGCTTCCGAAGTGTGCCACGACCTTTTCGGCAATGAGGCGCCTTTCGTCCTTATTTTCAAGATCTACCGCTATGCCCAGAGTTCTAATTTGCCATTCTTTTTCAAGTTCCTGACAGAAACTATCGATTTTTTCCTTATTTATATCTACAATAACGATATTTGCTCCTGCTTCGGCAAGAGTATTTGCCATCGTTCTGCCCAGATAACCAGCACCGCCGGTAATAACTGCAACACGACCAGTGAGATCCATTTGATTTTTGATTGAAGACATCCAACTCACCTTTTTACCCTTTCGGCAAGCAGTAACTCCGCTTGTTGGAAATCAAGCAGTGTGTCAATATCAATACCGTGATCTTCCGGTATGACAATAGCTTGAACTCTTCCTTTGAGGTAACTGTCCTGTTCCATAATGTAATCCGCTCCACTTACATATACAGCTGTTGTGATATCATATGCCGGTGGATAAGCCTGACGGTTGGGCACCCATTCCTCATATTGACCAAGAATGACTTTCGCATATTTGTCTTTATCGACATAAACCATGTTGAAGGCCGGATGTCTTGCACTTTTTGATACCGCAATAACTGTATCTGCTTCTCCTTTAAGATAGAGTTCTATGGCCTCGTCCACTTCATCCGGTGTTCTCAAGGGGGCAGTTGTCGGCAGGGAAACCATGATGTCCATGGGCGCAAACTGATCTTGCGAGCGCATCCACTCAATTGCATGACGCCATGCCATTCTTTCATTGGCTGTATCAGAGGCAAGTTCTGCAGGACGCAAAAACGGGACAATTGCACCGTATTGTTCTGCAACAGCAGCAATATCAGGACTGTCTGTCGAAACAAATACATCCTTGATCAAACGGGATTTCTGGGCTGTTTCAATTGCATAGGCAATCAATGGTTTCCCTCTCAATGGACGAATATTTTTACCGGGCAGTCCTTTTGAGCCTCCCCGTGCAAAAATCCACGCATGAATTACCGGTTTTCTATCCATATGTCCTTTCCTGCAGTTTTTTCAGCTGCATCAATAAGTTTTACAATTTCATAAGCTTCTTTTCCACTGGGAAAATAAGTAAGATCATAGTTGATAAGTTCGCTGTGCATTGTCTTAAAAAGATCATTCCGCTCAAGAGAAACAGTTTCCTTAATCCCATTGTGTAAAAGTGTTCCATTAAGAAAATCCAATTTTAAAGAGCCTCCTTCATACTCAACGGAAAGTGTCCGGTGAGTGTCTCTGGAAAGATAGTCTATATGACACATGCACAAAGGACATTTTTCAGCGGAAAATAATATACCGTACTGATCATCGGAATTTATTGCCAAATCTGAAAATTTTCCCCCGATAGCAGTAACTTTTTTCCATTTTCCACACAACATTTGCATGTAATCAAGTTCATGACTCAGGTCCCGTAAAACTCCACCACCCTGTTCCTTGTAAGCTGAATAACATTTTGTATAATCGGTCCCCGGACGCCAGGATGGCAAATATTGACCGCATGATGCACGGCAGGAGTAAATTTTCTTCCCGGTTAATATATCTTTAATTTTACGCAGAAGCGGATGCCCACGTAACACATACCCTGTGCAAATTTTTGCATTGCCCCAGTTCACCCAATCTTCCGGTGAAGAAAATATGGGTTTTTCAATAAAACAAACACTGGTTTCCGTGAGGTATGGCAGTATTTGTTGTAATGTTACGATATGTTCCTTTGTAGATGATGCAATGAGAATGTAATCATACTTATTGGCTGTAAATGCATCTTTTACACAGCAATATACAGGTAAATCACAGGCAGCTGAATTTAAGTGCCTGGATACAATGCTTACGTTATGCCCGAGTGAAAGCAATACTTCGCTATGGCGTTTTCCAATAGAGCCATAACCTATGACAAGACAATTTTTCATATTTACAATTCTATGAAATCGTTTTCGTTATAATCTTTTGTTGCTTTCTTTCCAATAACTTCCGGCCATTTCATAGGAGACAAGCCGGTGCCGGGACGCTTGGTTGCAAGATTTTCTTCCGTAAATATTTCGCCTTTTTTGATGGGACAACCTGCAACAATACTTTTTCTTGCAACATCTCTATTGCCACGCTCCCGGACACTGGCAGGCTGTTTGATGCCGTCGCCAATGGCGCGCTGAACATTGCGAATGGCGATAACCATCCGTTTCAATTCATCCGGTTCCAATGAAGCAGGATGATCCGGACCGGGCAAAGTCCGATCCATTGTAAAATGTTTTTCTATGACAGCAGCCCCTCTTGCCGCTGCTGCCACAGAAACATCTATTCCCATTGTGTGATCGGAGTACCCGACCTTGCAGCCGGTCGCTTCCGCAATGGTATCCATGGAACGGAGATTGACTTCGGACACAAGAGCAGGATATTCCGTTGTGCAGTGCAATATATACAAATCTTTCTTCTCAACGCCGAAATTGACTAATAAATCTACACTTTCAAGGATTTCCGGCAATGTCGCCATTCCTGTTGAAAGAATGATCGGTTTTTTAAGTTGCGCTGCCTGACGCAAATACGGATAATTTGTCAGTTCGCCGGAAGGAATCTTGATGTAGTCCAGATCCAGATCTTTCATAAGATAGATCAAATTTTCATTATCAAACGCAGTTGATAAAAATTTAATACCGTAGAACTCGCATGTTTTTATAAGAATCTCATGATCTTCTCTGCTCAATTCCAGTTTTTTCAGCATATTATACTGACTGTCGTTTTCGCCGCTTTGAAGATTTTTTTTCTGATATTCTGCCTGTTTTGCTGTTTTGGTTACAAGTTTATCTGTAGAAAATGTCTGAAATTTGACATAATCTGCTCCCGCTTCTGCCGCTACCCTGATAAGCTGTTTTGCCATCTCAATATCGCCATTATGATTTACGCCGGCTTCTGCAATAATAATACAAGATTTTTTCATGTCATCACCACATTAAAAATTTGTCAGAATAACATCTTTGCCATACTTTTCTGTAAGTTGAGCTGCTTTCCGGACGGCCTGATCCTTCTGTGCATATACGAACATCTCACAACGGGGAGTTTTTCTGTCAATAAGATTGTAGACTGCATAGAAACCTGCTTTGGTCATCAGGGGCAGAATCCAACCGGGGCAATGATTGCAATATTCCGGACACGCACCGGCATCATTGTCTACTGCTTTGGAGAGACTCGGGCAGGAAAAAAACTCAAAAGAATAACAATCATCTTCCAAACGGTTGATCATATCGCAATTTTCCTCAATACGGATATGCTCCCAGTAATCATACATCCCCTGCAATCCTTTGTTGCAAAAAAGATCCAGACAATGATATTCCTGATTTTTGGAGACCCTGTCGTAGTATTTTTTCAGCTCCGTTTCCCCTTTTGCAGCAATATATTTGAATACTTCATTGTAGAAACGGACAAAGTGGTCACTGGGAATCATTCTTTTTCCTCCCTTTTTTTCAATGTCTGAATACAGGAAAATGCGCCTGTGCGTTCGGTTGTCAATTCAAAAGGAGATCCTTCAACGAGAGCTTCATTAAAGATCTTTGTCCCTTCACACAACACCGGGTCCGGCTCCTGCTCCAGTTGCACAAGATGACGCAACGCCGGACAATTCTTTACCGTAAGCCGGATGAAATCCTCTGTTTTTTCTATTGTGAATTCCCCCTTTTCCCGTTCCAGGTAATAGGTCCAGAATTCAATTAGTTCATCCGGATCACCGTTTTGCAGCCCTTCATGGATACTTTTGTATACTTTCTGCGCGGTATTTCTCAATACTTCCACGACCGCATCCTGCCCATAATTGTCGATCAAGTAGTGCAAGGTAGCACATGTAAGACCGTGGAAATCTTTATGGACTTCACCTTTTGATTGATAACGGAGCATACTTTTTTCCTTATTTTCAGGTTATTTTCTTCAGTTCTCCGGCGGGGAGAGAACATTCAATATGGGTGTTGAACAATGGAAGATTGATGACGATGCCGTCTGTATTCGCATCCCGGTGCAGAACTTTTGTTTGCAAACCCTTCAACGGACCGGATATGATAAGTACATCATCTCCGGCAACTATATCCGGATTGACTACTACCGGAGAACTTTTTGCCAGTTCTTCACATTTTGTCAGTATGTTCAGTTCTTTAATAAACTCTTCTTCCTGTCTCTCTTCTCTTAATAATTCTATCTGAACGATCTCTTTTTCCGTTCTCTTCAATTCTCTGCGTTCTTCATCGTCAAGACAGAGAAATACATAAGAAGCAAGCAGAGGCATCTGCGTAACGATCTTTGTGGAGTGATGAAGCCTGGCTTTCGGTACCAACGGCAGATAACTGATGATCCCTTTGCTTTGCAGGTTTTGCCACACTTTTTTTTCTGTTTTCGGCTTCACATACGCAAAGCCCCAGAAGCGGTTTTCCTGTTTGAGAATCTTATCCAATTCTGAAATCTTTCCACGCCGAAGCACCGTAACGGGATTTAAAATTTCTCCCGCAACGGTACACATTACACCATATATTACTGCTTTAATATAGCATAATATACAGAATTGTCAAGTATATTATTTTTCCCTGTTTGGAAGAATGTTTACCAGAGGCAGATCCAGATTATCCGGATAACATTCTTCCTCTTCCTGTGACGGATAAACTTTTTCACGCAGTGTAAAAAGTCCGTCAACAGCGCATTTTACAAAATCTATGGTATTGCGGGCGGAAAAACGGTGTACTTTGGATTCATACCCTCCGGAAACAAAAAAGTTTGCCGGTACAATATAATCAATGTAAGATGTTGAACAGAACGCAATAAATGTCTTCTTAAACGGACTGTGCCATTTGATCTCCTGACCTAATTCCGCACAAGGTTCTCCCGGAAGTCCTGCAAATGCAATGTCTCCGATACTCACGATCTGGATCTCTTCACAGAATTCTTCCTGATCCGCATAATAGGACGCCAGATGTTTGGGGTTCTTATAATATTTTTTCCGTAACGGGGCTTTGAAAGTTGTGATCAGTGAACCTACCGATGTATCCGGTAATTTGAACCGTGCCGGATTCCTGGCGGCATCCAGCATTGCTGCAAGCATGGCTTTACCAAGATTGACTCCCATCTGCCGCATGGCATCAGAGCCCAGTTCATCTCCCCGGGGGATCATGTCTCCGGAGGCTCCGGAAATATACATACATTCCGCACCACTCTCTTCCTTCACATAGTCTCTGAAAATTCCCGGAAAATCGGCAGAGATGGTATAACACCCCAAGCCCGGTCCGTGACCGGCAAGAGGATGGGCGGCATAATTGCCGATGGCATAGATGGGATCATGTTTCCCCGGAACTGTAAAGATCAATGCTCCGAACTCTTTGTCGGCAAAACCATCTGCAAGGGGCTGCATCTCCCGCCGGTGCGGGGTGAAAGTGGTCATATTATCTCTTGCAGTGTATCGGCGGTTGCGGTTTTCGTCTGTTTGCAGAGAGTAGAAATAGACATCGCAAGGAACAAATTTTCCCCGGAGAGCTTTCACTTCTTCACAAATCGCATTTTCCAGCATTTCCATATATGGGGCATTTTCTTTATCTTCCGCATTGGCTTCTGCGATGGTCTGGGGACCGGAGTGATTATGGGTGCAGGTGAAAAGGACGGCACTTTCTTCAAGCTGTAAAATATCCGCACAGTTTTTTCTCACTCTTTTGATGAACCATTCATCCAGGGCAAGCAGGTCAAAGGAGATGATGAGGATCTTATTTTTTCCGTCATCACAGCATAATCCTGTCATAAAAAGATCATCTCTTACTTTCCGGGCTACATCAGAATAACTGTAACCTGCCACAAGACAGGGGATCTGCGGGGTGATATTTCTCTTGAAAAAAGCGATTTGCATAACGACTCCTTTAAAATTAAAAATTGCATCCGGTAATATATACGCACTTTTTACCGGATGCAAATATAAATATGTTTTTTTATTTTACGACCGGGATCGCCATAAGGTCATCCACAAAGACTTCTCCGGAATTTACTTTGAATCCGGGGAAGATGTGCATATCGGGTACATCGGTTTTGTACTCAAATTTGTAGGTCTGCCACTCTTTGGAATCTATGGAAAGAGTTTTGAAGGTATGGGCAGGACGCCCCTTCGCCCGTTTTTCGCCCTTTTTCTGTGTTTCCTGCAAACAGAATACCCACAGTTTCCCTTTCCCTTTGGCTTTGAGGGAGTATCTTACATGGGTGGGGACAGCCCGGTAACGCTGGAAGACCAGACCACCTTTGCTTCTCATGTAATAGTTGTTGCTGCTGCCCGGATGCAGGATCATTTCCAGTTCCGCTCCTTTTGCGGAGCCGCCGAACATCCAGCTTTTGGGGGATTTTCCGCCGATAACTTTCCATTTTTTCAGATTGCCGTTCTTTCTGGCATCTTCCAGTTCATTGAGAGAACCGTTGGCAAAAGCCCTTGTTTCCACCGTTGAGGCACTGGCAAGATGGATCTTGCGTTCTTTACTGAAGTTTACATTCTGGAATACGGCAACGCTTTTTCCTTCACCCGTACTCAAGCTGGAGGGGATGTTTGTTCCGTCGGAAAGGTATCTTCTTCTTTCGATATTGAGTTTCCAGATTTGACCGTCAAAACATTTTTCCCCCAGATTGTCAGTGGGGAATCTTCCTTCCAGCACCCAGCGGTCTTTCAGGACTTTTATTGCAAATTCCCCTTTGGCATCGAACTTTTTGTCACTGCCTTTGCCGGGGACAACGATATGGTCATAGCAGACGCCTTTGGCATTGTAGATCATCTGATAGTAACTGTTGCCCATATCCGGGTGGGAAAGGAAGATCTCCATGGTATTGTCTTCCCAGACATTGCCATCTTTTTTTGTGATGGCGGAGATCATTTTTTCCGGTGTGGGTTCCATTGCTTCAATGGCAAAATAGATGTAGTCAGGTTCATAAACGATCCGCAGGAAAGTCTGCTCGTTATCGGGAACGGGAATAAAGACGTTTTTCCCGTTTTTCAGCGCACCTCTCTGATTGGTGAAGTTGGAAATGATATCCGCATTTTTCCAATCCTGTTCATCAATAATTCCGTCCAGCTTGATATTGCCTTTTTTACGGTAGGCAGTGATCTCACGGAAGTTTGTTCTGAAATTATTGTAAGAATTTTCCCAGGTGAGTTTGAAAAATTCCCTGTCCATCTTCACATGTTTGAGTGCCCGTTTATCCGGATCTTGTGCCGCGGCTTTTTCCGCTTTGTCAAAGAGTGCGGCAATTTTCCCCCCTGCTCCGGGAGTCATCAGCATTTTTCCCAGGGGATTGCCGTGGCCGTGACCGGCACAGCCGGAAGTTTCGCTGTAAATTTTAACAAGGTAAGCACGCAATTCTTTCATGCCGCCTTCCCAGCCTTTGCCGTAGTAAAGAGAATTGATCTTTTCATACTCTTTATCAAAGTCGAAATTTTCATCCCACTGGGCTCCGGCAATGAAATACATGCTCTGCCACATGGCAAGCCACATATCCTGCGTCATTTTCGGCCAGCGTTTGACATTGGTATAGGGGGCCATCACTTCCGGGAACATTTCGCAGTTGATCTTTTTATAGAACTTCAGACGGTCGCGCACGGTAAATTCCACCGGGAGAAAATTCGCCCCCGCTGTTGTCAGCTGTTCCCAGCTGGTCATGGGATTGCCCAGAGAACCCCAGGCACGGTATTTTCTCAAATAGGAGGGGTTGGTAAGACACTTGGGGTCATCCATATTGTGCCGCCAGCAGGTACGGTTGAAGCCCAGTTCGATCCAGCCGGATTTCTGGATAAGGGATCTGTCATCGGGAAGTTCCTGGAAGTTCTGGTAGGGATTGCCGATGATGATGGCATCGGGATATTTTTTCAGAATATCTTTTGTAAGATCCTGATAAAGTTTCCAGTAGCGGTGGGTCATCCAACCGTTTTCCTTATCGGAGGCGGAATCCACTTTTTTACAGTTTTCGCACTGACACCAGGCGGTACCGTCGTTATTGTAGAAAAGATAGATCCCGTCGGGATTGACTCTCTTTTCGATACAGTATTCCAGATTTTTCTTCATAATACGCAACACATCTTTATTGGTGGTGCAGGGCTGCTTGTCGCTGAATGTACCCCGGGGGTTGTTGAGATGGGTGCGTTTGCCGTTGATGAGGGGGAAGTATTCCGGGTGTTCCTTAAAAAGAATATCCAGTTTTGCATTCATTTTTTTCCAGTCGTCATATTCGCCTGTAAGAAGCCGGGTGAAGCAGTGATAACCTTCCGCCACCTTTGCCCCCAGTGCCTGATACTCTTTATTTTTATTGAGGGAGGGGCGGCTGGTAAGATTGTTCATATAGTTGCGAGGGAGCCACTCTCTGCCTTCCCGGGAAAGCCCCAGATTGTTTCCGGCACGGATACGGCGGTAGGGATTATGGATGGAAGAGCCTTCCGGTACGGAAATCACCTTTTTTACAGTATAATATTCCCCGTCTTTTCCCGGGACGAGCCACAGGATCCCGCCGTAGCGTTTCAGGATCTCGTATGCTCCGTACAATGCCCCCACAGCGGTATTGTGTTCAATGGTGATCCCATCCTTTGAAGCATGGATGGCAAAGCCGTCCACTTTGAGTTTGCTGTTTTTGCTTTCACGGAAAGAGATGGGATAGGCTTTACCGCTTTTTTTATTCACGATGGCAGGAGTATTGCCTTTGCCGATAAGGGCAAGGTATTTGGATAACTCCTTTGCCGCATACTTGTAATTTTCCGGAGCATTGGCGGGAATGACGATCTCGCACAGTGCTTTTCCGTTTTCCATAAGGGGGTACTCTTTTCCCCATACCGGAAGAACTGCGGCAAGGGCAAGAAGAACGAACAGGGATTTTTTGGTAGTGAATGACATTGTTTCCTCTTTGTTTTTTGTTGATTTTTTTATGTAAACTTATCCCGTTTTACTTACCAGGCATCCCCTTTGCAGGGATAGTAACTGTTGTTGAACTGTGATTTCTGCCAGAACGGACCGTAGGGGGAACGGGTGAGTGCCCAGTAATTATCCCCGGCTCTTTTTTCCTTCCGGAAATCAAACATTCTGACTGTCCCGCTGCAAAAGAGCAGTGGGAGGCGGCTGCCGTTGCTGTGATGACCGTAAATATTTGCTGCGGAATACTGTTTTGCACAATTCATAAAATGCAGGTGTGTCGGGTTTTTGACGCTGAAAAGATTAAATACCCTGCCTTTTGTTTTGTCTCCATTATAGTATCCGGTATTGGCATTTGTATTGAGATGGCCGCAAAGGTAATAGTTTGACTGGTTATTGGGTTGGTCACCTGTGACTTTGTCTTTTCCGCCTGGTGAAAAAGTATTGAGTGCAGTCTGACAGCGCAGACTTTTGACTTTCTTTGAATCGACCTGTTCCAGGGTATAAGGGGCATAACCTGCCGCATCTCTGGCAAGGACTCTGTACCAGTGACCGCCGAAAGTGCGTCCGTAGGCACTTTCATAGGGTGTAGCATAAACAAATCCTTTACTGTCATCGGCATAAAGATTCCAGTAAATATAAATTTGTTTCAGATTGTTGACGCAGCTTATCTGCCTTGCCGTTTCTCTTGCTCTGCCCAATGCGGGAAGGAGCATACTTGCCAGAATGGCAATAATTGCAATAACAACAAGAAGTTCAATGAGAGTAAAGAAATGTTTTTTCATCCTGCATCCTTTCTGTTCAAATTTATATTTTTCAAGGTGTTTCTGTAATGAGCTATCTGCTTTCTGAACAATATTATATATCATATTTTCCCTGTTTCAATATTCCGAAGGGGATTTTTGATGCAAATAAAAGACAAAAATTTTCAAAATACAGACATTTTATGCGTAAATCTTTTTTGATATATTTGCAAAAAATAACCGGGGAAGTATAGTAAAAATATAGAAAATACACTTTACAGGGGATGAATATGAAAAAAAAGAGCGATAATATTCCTGCGAAAGAAAAAAAGAATCATAAAAGAAGGTACCGTACAGTCATAAATATTTCTGAACGGCTTGCCACGGAAAGTTTTTTCCTTACCAGAAGAACAGAACGCAAGGGGTACAGGGAAATTGCCTATGAAAATCAGTATGGAAACGCACTTTTGCAGGCTCCCTGTTTCAATATTTCCAGTTGCGGTAAAAGTACATTTGAGGGAGGCATATTTCCATATAAAAAAACAAATATCAGCAATACCAATATCTGGAAATTCCATTACATCACAGAAGGGGAGGGACTTTTTTCCCATGACGGGAAAGAATATCCTTTGAAAAAAGGTGATATCCTTCTTGAACCTTTTACAAAAGATTTTACCATTACTGTGGAAAAAGGCGGAAGTATGCAGCGGCTGTTCTTTGATTTTACCGGCGGCATGGCGGAAAGTTTCTTTCTTACGCAGGAAATTACCGGCTACACCCCCGTGATTCTTTCCCAGCCGGATTCCGGTACACTTCTCCCCTGTTTTGAAGAACTTTTTGCCCTGGGAAAAGAGAATCCCGAAGATGCCTCCTTTACTGCATCCAAGATCATTTATTCTTTTGTCATTGATCTTGGCAGGATCCGGAAACACGCTTCAAAAGATATCCGGTATAAACTTTATTCCATTCTTGAACCCCTTACCTTCAAAAAATATGATCTGGATGCCCTTGCCGATTCTGTGGGAATGTCCCGGAGAACGCTGAACCGTTTTTTCCTTAAATATATGGGAATGACTCCTGTGGAATATATCCGCATACAGAAGATCAATTTTGCGGCACATGCCCTCAAGACCACCAATGTGACCATTTCCGAACTTGCCCGGATCTGCGCATACAGTTCCCAATCCTTTTTTACAAGGGATTTCCACCTTGTAATGAAAAAATCCCCCACAGAATACCGGCAGGAAAACGGGAAATAAAAATTATACACAGATATCCCATAATTTCTCAAAAAACAGGTATTTTCGCCATATTTGATCGGGAGAAAATTGGATTTTGAAAAAGTGATTTTGTCAGATTTTCATAAGCAGACAGTATGAGTGAAATATCATAGAGGAGAATAAAAAAGCCCCACCTGGGCACAGGAACCCAGATCCGGGGTACAAGAAATATATGCTTTTGTCACAAATCAAGTCCCGGAGGGACGACAGAACCCAGCCCGGGGTTTTAACCCCGGGAACCAAATACCAAAATAAAGAATAAGCCCCATCGGGGCGAAGGAAAAAAACTATTGAAGCAGTTTTGTTGTAAAATAAATAAGAACCAATCTCTAATTACACATATTTTCACCAATTTCTGCAGGTATTTTCCTGCGTCCCTACGGGACTTCATTCATGGGGGGAACATGTGTCCCGGGGTTGAAACCCCGGGCTATGCTCCACCGTCCCTACGGGACTTTATTCATGGGGGGACATATTTCCCGGGGTTGAAACATACGGGCTTTGTTCTGTCGTCCCTGCGGGACTTATTGTATACTTTTATTTTCGGTTTCAAACAGAGTTTCCTGATCGTTTTGCGGAATATATTATAAAATATATGGGATAACTATGAAAATTATATTGCAAAAAAGCAATCTTCTCTCTTGAAATATTTTTTTGCCATGCTATAATACAGTATGTTACAAAAAAGCAATATTGGCGTGTTGACAAAATCAAGGGGATGAAAATGCGTACAAAATTCTTCCGGGGGACGGGTGTTTTTACCGTTCTTGCTGTATCTGCTCTTATGCTTCTTGCAAGCGGGTGCGATGAGAAAAAAGAGGTGAAAAAAGTCGGGGAACCGGAAAAGAATATTCCTGAACGCCGTATGATCTACGGACAGGGATATGTGCGCGGCAGCGGGCAGACCACGCTGAAAAATAAATACGCCGGATTCGTTTCCAAAGTATATTTTTATTCCCAGGCAAAGGTCAAAAAGGGGGATGTGATCCTGGAATATGATGACCATGAACTGCGTACAAAGATCCAGAAAGCAGAACACGTTATTATAGAACTGGAAAAAGATCTCAACAGGAAAAAACTGGAGCTGGACATCAAAAAACTTGACCCTCTTCCTTCCGATTACCGCAATATTATGTGGAAGGAATTTGCCGCAGAGCAGTTGCAGAAACGCTTGCAGCATGAAAGTGAGGTATATAAACGCCTTTACGCCCAGAGATGTATCTCGGAATTGGACTATTTGCGGAAAGTGGAAGAGTATAATTCCGCAAATGCCGATTTCAAAAGACTGATGCAGGATAAAAAGCGTGTCTCCGGCGGTTTGGATAAACTGCATATCAAAGCGGTTGAAAAAGATATTGAGATCCTTGAACAGGAAATCACCAACAGAAAAAAAGAGTTGGAACTCCTGGAGGAAGAGAAAAAATATTATAAGATCGTCGCTCCCTATGATGGACTTTGCATCACCAATTCTGACTCTGTTCATGGTTACGATCCTGCCGGAACTTCCGCCGCAGTTGTCCACCGGAATAAAAAACGGATCATCTATGCTTATTTTGAGGAAGCGGATGTGGGATTCATCCGGGAAGGGATGAAAGCAAGGTTCCGCAGTAACCAGTACGGGTTGAAATACGGATATTTTCCCGTCACCCCCTTTGAGGTGAAAAAGAGCAGAAGCTCCTACGGGGATAAATGTTTCTTCCTTGTGAAGTTCCATATTGATGATGAACATCATCCTTTGCGTATTGATTCCACCGGAAGAGTGGAGATATTTCCGGAAGATTAAAGGTACGGATAGGTACGGATAGGTACGGAAAAGTACGGAGAAAGAAAAAGGGCTGTTGCAGAAAAATGCAACAGCCCTTTGTGTTTGAAGGGGGAGTAAGTTTTACAAAACTTTGGAGAAGAACTCTTTTGCTCTGGGATTCTGCGGATTGCGGATCACCTCATCCGGAGTACCGGAAATAACGATCTTTCCCTGATCCATGAAGAATACCCGGTCTGCCACTTCCGCAGCGAAGGCGATCTCATGGGTGACAACCGCCATGGTCATCCCTTCCTGGGCAAGTTCCTTCATAAGAGAAAGAACTTCCCCCACCATTTCCGGGTCAAGTGCGGAGGTGGGTTCGTCAAAAAGCAGTACATCCGGATTCATGGCAAGAGCCCGGATGATGGCAATACGCTGTTTCTGCCCGCCGGAAAGCTGGGAAGGATAGGCATTGCGTTTGTCATACAGTCCGATTCTTTTCAGGAGGGTATCTGCTTTTTCAGAAGCCTCTTTCGCTGTGAGACGACCGGTTTTCACCGGGGCAAGCGTAATGTTTTTATGGATGGTCAGATTGGGGAAAAGGTTGAAATGCTGGAAGACCATTCCCACCTGCTGACGGAATTTATTTATGTTATTCTTCTTATCGGTAACATCTGCACCTTTGAAAAAGATGTGACCGGATGTAGGCGTTTCCAGAAGATTCAGACAACGCAGAAATGTACTTTTTCCGGAGCCGGAAGGCCCCACAATAAAAAGCACTTCCCCTTTTCTTACTTCCGCATCCACATTGTCAATGGCTTTCACATTGTTTGCGAACTCTTTGACAAGCCCTTTTACTTCAAAAA
>JAFVRL010000282.1 GCA_017504325.1 Lentisphaeria bacterium
CCTCTCATTGCCGGAAATACGGTTTTACATCAGAAGGAGCCAAAAAGATCCTTAATTCCTTAAACAGAAGGATTTACCATTTATCGTAATTCCCGATACAGGGATAAGCATTGGGATGAGCATTGGAAGTGGTAAATGCCCGGATGAAACGGTCATCCGTTGCAGGGAGACCTGTATAGCTGATTGTCGGTGTCCAAAGTTTGGGATTGCCGATAAAATGGATATAACGAGTACTGCCGTCGATAAAGGAAATGGTCGTTCCTTTCATCGTCCGGCTGTGCCACATGTGGAAATAGTTGCTGGAATAGGTGTTTGCACAGTGCATCCAGTGAACAGCAGAAGGATGTTTGATGGAGGAGGGTTTGAAGAATCCCCAGTATTTATCCCTGATCCAGTCCAGTTTGCGTTCAGTCCGTTTATCACTGTCTCCGCTTAAATTACTGCAGACAGCAAAACTTGTAAAATAAGATTTTGCATAGGTTTCCGCAGTATCGCAGAAAAGGATATTATATCTTTTCCCATCGGCAAACCTCCAGGGGGCGATCCCCACACCCCAGTAGCTGGAGGTAGCTGTCCCCAAAAGCCGGACAAGATTGGGGGCATAAGCACGGTTCGCCACATATCCGCCGGAAGGTGACCAGTCTTTGTAGGAAGACTGATAAGAGGCATGATAAAGAAAATGCTGTTTGCGTTTATTGGTACAACTTATATCTCTGGCACTTTCCCTTGCCCTTCCCAAAGCGGGAAGAAGCATCCCTGCAAGGATAGCAATGATGGCAATGACGACAAGAAGTTCAATGAGGGTAAATTTCTTACAATGTGCAAAAATCATAATACACTCCATATCCGCATTTATTTTTTTGCAAGCAGCTGTACGATTTTTTCTGTATATGCAATGGAGGATAATATACTCTGTTTTTTCTTTTTTTCAAGCCCTCTCCCCCCTGAAAAGCCTTGTATATTTTCGTTTCCGGAGTAAATTATACAACAGAATGAAAGGAAAAACTGTATATGAATAAAATCACATCTTTGCGTACCGGAACGGTGGTCAATAAATTCTACGGAAAAGAAAAAGACGGTGTCCTTCTTCTTCCCGTCAGCGGAACAGCTTCGGAAGATGCCTTTGTCACCGTCAACGGTATTGAAGCAGACCGCAACGGGGAAAATTTTTCTGCTGTTATCCCGGTAAAAGACAAAGTAACAGAAATCACCATGAAAGCGGAAAACTCCTGCGGAGTATATACCAATACCATCAAAGTTCTTTACGATAAAAACTCCTTCCCCAGATATAACTTTTTCACCGATGACAACAGTTTCTTCTGGACGGAACTTATTGAAAAGCGTCCGCACTCCCTATTTGATCAGTTTTATCTCGGCTTTTTCAAAAAAATGCACGATCTTTACGGCACAAAAGTCACGCTCAATCTTTTTTACCGCAACGATCACCATGAGAAAAAAACTACTCTTAAAGATATGCCGGATATTTATAAAAGCGAATTTGAGGATAACTCCCACTGGCTGAAAATGTCCTGGCACGCTTTTTCAGAATTTCCCGACCGCCCCTATCAGAATGCTCCGGCTGAAAAAGTGGGAGAGGATTTCGATTTGATCAAACAGGAAGTCATCCGCTTTGCCGGGGAAAACAGTTTCATTGCCCCGGTTGCCGCCCACTGGTCCATGATACGGCCGGACGGAATGGCGGAACTGGTGAAACGGGGTGCAAAAGTAATGACAAGTCAGTTCATCAATCCCAAAACCTCTCTTACGGAAAAACAGAACTCAAGTCATCTGTGCGACATAGGCTTTTTCCGCAATCTGCGGGAGTGTCTTTATCTGGAAAAGAACAAACTTCTTTTTGATTTCAATGATTCCATGCTCTATCTGCGGGGGGATCTCATCTGCAACTACTTTACCCCGGAGGAGATCGTTTCCATCATGGAAAACAATCATACAGGAAAAAGAAAACATGAGATCGTAAGTCTGGAAACGCATGAACAATACTCCTTCCCCACCTATTTCAATTATCTCTCCGATCATCTGGAAAGAATGGAAACAGCCATACGCAAAGCAACCGAACTTGGTTATGCTCCGGTTTTCTTTGCAGAAGGACTTCTGGGCAACAAAATATGGGAGAAATAAATATGGAAAAGATCCATGTGTGCGCCTGTGTCATCCGGCAGGGGGAAAATATCCTTATATGCGGAAGAAGAAAAGGAACTGCTCTGGAAGGGTACTTTGAATTTCCCGGCGGAAAATTTGAAAAAGGGGAAACTCTTGCAGAAGCCTCAAAAAGAGAACTTTCTGAAGAGTTGGGAATAAAGGTATTTACTCTTGATGAGATCGGTTACGCGGAAGTGAAAAGCAAAGGCAGACTCTTCATCCTGCATTTTGTCCGTACCATTCCGTTGCCCGGAGAAACGGAAAAACTCAATTCCACAGGTTTGGAAGGTCAGGAAATAAAATGGGTAAAAACTGACACCATACTGCATCAGAATCTTCTGCCATCCGATCTGGCTTTTGCCCGCTTCCTTCTTTCCGGTATCCGGTAAGCCAAAAAAATGTTGCCCTCATTACGGTATCATATTCCGAAACGGCAGACAGAAACCTTCTCCACACACATGCGTCTTACGCCTTAATATTCACTGAACTCCTTGGCAAATTTCTGTCCGCGTTTTTTAAGTTCAGTTTTTTCAAGCTGATAAGATAATTTGGAGAACTGCAATTCCTCCAGTTTGGTAACGGCTTTATACAAATTGGCAGGTGTAGGATTTTTTTCATAAGCTTTGATCTGCGCCCTTACCCGCATCAAACGACTCTGCAAAGCACGGGGAATGACCCAGGTATAGGAAGGTACAGCGGAAGAACCCACATAAACCTTGAACTCCCGGTCATCATTATCCAAAGACAACCCCATCCCTTTAATGTCAATAAGATCAAAAGAAACAACACCGGTATCATCTGTCAGTTTATGTTTACTTTTGTCTCCAATCTTGAACATTACATCTGTATGATGCAGGATATAACTGATGCTTTCATTCTTTGTATCCACCAAATCACGGTGACTGCGGAAAGGTTCTTCCTCAAACCGCGATTCTGATTCATTGTTCAAAAAAGGATTGAGTGCAGCAAGCCCATATGCATCCAGAGACCGGCACCAACTGTAGGGGAAAATACCAATTGTTACAATATTGAGTACATGACTGCAAATCGCAACAGGCAAAAGTACCAGTCCCATGGGTACTTCATACAATTCACGCCACCCCTGATAAGGCGTATAGCGGGAAATTGTATTGCGGATCTCATAAACTTTAACCTCGGATTCTTTGCTACCGGTAAGTTTGAAACGTAATGATCCATTAGTTTCATCTTTTTCAAGCAGTTGAACTACCGGAACATCCCGTATCACACTGCGTTCATAGTCGGTCATACTGGAATCTATATCGTTAATATGATTTCTACACCCTGTATAAAAAATACAGAAAACTACAGCAACGCATACAAAAATAATATTTTTCTTTTTATTCATTTCTATCCTATCCCTTTGATTATATCTCTGGATTTCAATATACTACATCAATTCTCAAAACTGGAATCAAAACTTCTACGCATTTTATTCAACTGTTCAGCAGTTTCAGCAGGAAAAGACTCCCCATATTCCCTGTAACATTTTTCTGTGAATTCAAGCAATTTCCCGGCATCCACATAATTACGGGCGTTCAACATCCAGTTAAAAGCCTTACAGGCATGAAGCATAATCTCTTTTGCTGCAGTCCGGGCTATTTCTGAAGTCGAACGTGCTGCCTGAGTCTCATACATGACGGCCATCTGATACAAAGCAAAGCCGGCGATCAGATCCTGCCGGGAGGATGCCCCCATAAGAATCTCTTGAGCTATCCGTAAAGCCTCCTCACTGCTGCGGTAAGTCTCCAAGTATCTTCTGATCCATTTAGAAGCGTTCTGATAATTCACCTCTGTTCCGTAACCGGTAAGATAGTATCTTGCAAGTTTCCTCATGGCAGGACGATACCGGCAAATCGCAGCCTGTTTCATCCAGTCAAACGCTTTATTTTTCTGCGGTTTCTCCAACTGGCTGTAATAAATTGCCAAATCATACTGCGCCTTGACTTCCCCTCTTGCGGCAGCTTCTACAAGTTGCTGTTCGGTACTGCATCCAGAAAACATAATCAGGACAAGGCAACCTGCCAGACAGAAAACCATATGTTTGAAAAGAATGCGGAACATTTTTTCAGACCTTTCCTTTCTCATTTCAATTGTATGGTAAATCTTACCGGATTTTAATAAACATACCCACAAATATGTATCAGATTGATTTCAAATCCATTCGATACCGTTTTAACATATATTAATTACAATAACATTTTTTCACATTTTTTCAAACAAAAATATTATTTTTTTTACAAAAAACTGCAGGATCCAACAGAAAACAGAAAATGATAATCGGAAACGGTACACAATCAGAATGTTTTTTCCTGTAAATACAAAAAGCGGAAGGATCTGTATCGTTATAAAAATCCTTCCGCAGTATCCGGTAAACGGATCGTAAGAAAATACAGTTCTTACTCTTCTGTATTTTCCGCCTGGAATTTGGCAATGATCTCATTGGCAACTGCCTGACCGACCACCTCATACCGGGCAAATGACATTTCAAAAGATCCTTTTCCCTGGGTTATGGATCTCAATTCTGTTGCAAATTTCAGCATTTCAGAATATGGTACTTCCGCTTCAATGCATTCCAACCCCTCTTCTGCATTCATCCCCAGGATCCTGCCGCGCTTATGATTGATCGTTCCGGAAATTTCTCCGGTATAGGCATCCGGAATCATGATTCTGGCACTCATAATGGGTTCCATAAGAACAGGTTTTGCTTTTGCCATAGCATCACGGAACGCCATACGGGCAGCAATTTTAAACGCCATTTCCGAAGAATCCACTTCATGGAATTTTCCGTCATAAACCGTTACTTTCATCTTTTCCACCAGACATCCGGCAAGAGGTCCTCTTTCCATTGCCTCCTGAACACCTTTTTCCACAGCAGGAATAAAGTTCTTCGGGATCGCTCCGCCAACAATGGCATTGACAAACTCATATCCGTCGGGATTGGACTCCACCCGCAGATGCACTTCCGCAAACTGACCATGACCGCCGGATTGTTTTTTATGCCTGTAAGAGCCTTCTCCTTTTCCGGTAATAGTCTCCCGGTAAGGCACTTTCGGCGCATGAAGATGCACTTCTGTTTTGGCAATATCTTTCAAACGGTGGACAGACATAAGAAGATGCTGTTCCCCCATCCCTTTAAGCAATACCTGATGTGTTTCCTTATCCCGTTCCAGTCTCAAAGTGGGATCATTGCCGCAAAGTTTGGCAAATCCCTGCATGATCTTATCTTCCTCACCGCTTTTCACAGCAGAGATGGCGTACGCCATTACCGGAGCAGGAAATATCATGGGACTCATAGCCTTGCATTCCGCCGAAGTCCCCAGAGTATCTCCGGTCTTGGTGGTCTTGAGTTTTGCGACAGCACAGATACAGCCGGGAGAAGCCTCTTCCACCGGGATCTGGGTCTTGCCGTTAAGGATCATCATCTGACCGATATGTTCTTTACCGCCGGTGGTCAGATTGATCACATCGCTGTTTGCTTTGAAAACACCGGTAAGAACACGGAAATAAACCATCTGTCCGATAAAAGGATCCGTCACACTCTTGAATACGAAAGCAGCGGCATCCCCATCCTCTTTGGGAATAATATCTGTGCCGTCAGCGGAGACACGATACCGTTCCAAGGGAGTCTGGATAAGATTGACGATATCATCCATTACCTCCTCCACACCGATATCCTTTGCCGCACTTCCGGCAAAAACAGGCACCAACGCTCCGGAACGGATGGCATCATGCAAGCCCTGTTTGATCTCTTCTGCAGAGATCTCTTCTCCTGCGAGATACCGTTCCATGAGTTTATCATCAGATTCCACAGCGGTATCCATAAGCTGGCTTCTGTACTTTTCTACGATCTGCTTATATTCGGCAGGAGGCTCTTCATCAGAAAGCACATCAATGACTCCGGAAAGATCCGCTTCTTTTCCTTTGGGGATGGTAAGGGGAATGGCAACAGTCTTGCCGTAGGCTTCCTGCAGTTCATCCAGAACTTTATAAAAATCTGCCTGTTCCCGGTCGAGCCGGTTGACAAAAAAGAATCTGGGGATCTTGAAGTCATTGGAAAACTTCCACGCTCTTGCAGTACCGAATTCGATACCGTTCACCCCGTCAACTGCGATCAAAGCGGCATCACTGGCGCGGAAACCGGAGATGACCTCTCCCACAAATTCTCCATAGCCGGGTGTATCGGTTATAAAGAACTGCATATCCTTCCAGGAGCAGGTAAGGTGGGCAGCGTAAATACTTGAACGCTTCTCCTGCTCATCCGCCGTATAATCGGAAATACTTGTTTTATTATCAACACTTCCCAGGCGGTCTACTGCTTTTGCCTTGAAAAGCATAAGATCGCACAGTGAGGTCTTGCCTGTTCCACTTTGTCCTGCAACAACGAAATTTCTGACTTTCTTGGGTTCGAATTTCATAAGTTTCTCCAGTTGATACTGAAACGACCTCAAAAGTCATCAGACAGATCGGCAAAAGGTACTATGGCTCTCTTCCCGGTACACTTTCCAATCTTCCCGGATGACCGTCAAGATCATTCCGAATGTTAAAAGTGACACAGAGTAATCCAAGATATCCTGGGTTCCCTTGTCCGTATTATAACATGGAGTTTTTTGTTTTGCAAATGAAAAAAAAGTTTTTTTCAGGGAAAAAATTAAAAAAAATACGTTTTTTCCCGCAAAATCCGTAACGATTCCATAAAAAATGCAGAGAAAAAGAAAAAAAACAACAGGATGGAAGGAGAAAACAGAGAGAAAATACCCGTTCTATCAGAAAGTATGATCTTTTGCCGCATAATGGGGAGAATCCCCCCAGGCATTGAGTATGACCTCTTCTCCAATATTTTCCACCGTATTTTTCAATTCATCCATGGTCTCTTCCGGAGTTTTTTCCGCTCCGGTCTTTCCTTCATAAAGATCATACGCCTCCTTGCAGGCAGGCGGTGTGCAATTGGGCATGATCACATTCGCTCCGGCAAGAAGTCCCATCTCTCTACCGGAAGGATGCAGACTCTGCAAGGCTGTGGTGGAAGCAATATTCACATCTTTAAGAAAAATACGGGCGCAAGCGATCATTTTCATGGACAGGACAAGCAGCTCTTCCTTGTGAAGGGCAAAGTCGGGATAAGAAGCAGCAAGGGGGGTTTCCGTATGAACCACATAAGGCCCCATACCGATCATATCCAGATCCATCTCTTTGAAAAAGAGCAGATCCTTCACCATGTGCTGTACCGTCTGTCCGGGAAGACCGAACATCACACCGGACCCATTCTGATACCCCAGTTTTCTCAAAGTCTTCAAACATTCCAGACGCCTGTAATAATCATGGTCGGCAGGATGCAATGTTCTGTAAAAGGCAGGATCGCTTGCTTCAATACGCAATAAATAACGGTGCGCACCGGCGTCTTTCCACCTTGCAAAAGTTTCTTCTGTCTGCTCCCCGCAGGAAAGAGTGATGCCGAGTTCATTATTGGAAAGTTTCTTGATTCCTTTTACAAGCGTTTCGATTTCTTCCACAAAGGCACGGTCACTTCTTTCCCCGCTTTGCAGAACGACAGAACCGTAAGAAGCCTTCCAGGCAAAACGGGCGGCTTCATAGACCGATTCCGGACTCATCCGGTAGCGTTCTGCGTGGGAATTTCCTTTACGAATCCCGCAGTAATAACAATTTTTTGTACAGTAATTACTGTATTCAATAAGTCCCCGGAAGCTTACCTTTTTTCCGATATAACGGCATTTGACCTCATAAGCAACAGCATAGAGATCCTTCAAATCTTTTTCAGAAGTAAGGGAGAGAAGTTCATAAAGTTCCTTCTCCCCGACACTTGCACCGTTACGGATATTTTCAAGAAGAGGATTCTTTATTTTGCCAGATATTTTTCTGTTCCTCTGATTTCAAGGATCTCCCCGAAATAAATATGATGCCAATCTCCGTCCGGGTAAAATTCTTTTGCTGTGGCAGGATCCATGAAACTCTTTTCTTCCATAACGCTTGCATAAGTCTTTCTGCATTCGATAACAAGTTCTGCTTCCTCATAGGAGGGAGCCTTCACCATACCGGAGGCAACAGCTGTCAAACCTGCTTCTTTGGCTTTATCCGGATAATCCCTTCCGGACTTTGAACCGCAGAAATTCAAAGCGGAACGGTACTGTTCCGGGAAAGCACACAAAGTAAAGGAATCAAATTCATTCATAAAAGGAAGAGTATATCTCTGGGGACGCACAAGAGCCATGACAAAAGGTTTCCGCCACAATACGCCGAAAGATCCCCACCCCACAGTCATCATATTATACCTGCCCGCAGAATAGTCTCCGGAAGAAAGCAGAAGCCAATCCTTTGCCCAGAGTTCAAATATTTTTGTATTGAATTTTTCAAATGCGATCACATCAAGCTGACTCATTTTCTCCTCCTTTTTTAATTTTCATACCTATGAATATATTGCCCCAATACATTTTTTTCAAGAGGAAATACTTAAAAAACAGAAAAGGAATAAAAATAAGCTTCCAACCTGCCGGTTCAGCCTCATAGTGCTGCAGAATCAGTCGGAAAAAACGATGTTACCATACCATCATTGAACAGGAACAAGAGCAAGGCGGAATCCTATATTATTATCCCCATCACCGGGAGAGTTGAAACTTCTGTATGCAGAACGGCATATCCTTGCATTATCATTCCAACCGCCGCCACGAAGAACCCTGAACGAACCAGTTGCCGGACCAGAGGGATCCGTTGTATCCTCTGTGTAACCGGCATACCAATCGCGACACCATTCCCATACATTACAATGCATATCGTATAAGCCAAACGCATTTTTATAACCCAGACTGCCTACATCCACAGTAGACTGCCGGTATGTACCTATCGAACCGCCTCCAAAAGGATAATTTCCGTCGTAATTCATCTTACTGGCATCAGAAGCATCGCCGTAAGAGTAATTTGTTTTCGTCCTTGCACGGCAGGCATATTCCCATTGTGCTTCTGTCGGCAAATCGAATCGGTATCCCGCAGGCAGTCTACCGGCATAACGCTCATTGAGTTTGTCACAAAATGCTTTGGCATCCATCCAACTTACCTGTTCCACCGGGCGGTTGCTGCCTGTAAAATAAGAGGGATTAGTCTTCATCACTGCTTCGTATTGAGCCTGAGTGACTTCAAACCTGCCCATCCAGTAATCGTCAGTCAAGATAACAGTTTTACCATCATCACGCAAGAAAACACCTTGCGGAATCTTCTCCATTTCAAGTATGACACCATCGCAGTTTACAATCCC
>JAFVRL010000283.1 GCA_017504325.1 Lentisphaeria bacterium
AAAAGATTCTTCGGACAGTTACATCCGTCTGGAAAAGGATATATCGCCCAGTATTTTGTTTCTTCCGACAAAGGCAAACTCAAACTTTCCTTCCGGGTAAAAGGAAAAGGAAGTGTCCGGCTCTGGGTGGGCAGTTACATAAATCCCCCCAAAGGTGGCGGAGGCTATCATCATCTGGTAAAGACTACGAAAGTAAAAAATATTCCTCTTACCGATGATTGGCAGACCCATTTTCTGGAAACAACGAAAGCAGGCGTCCCCACAGAAAGAGTGGCAGTGCGCTTCTTTGTAAACAAAGACAGCGTTCTTGATCTGGATGATGTATATGTGACTCCCATTCCTGAATAAGGAAACGGGACTGTTGGCCAATTGTATTTACCGTAATTGTTTTTCCTGAAAGGAATGGCAATTACGGTTTATTTTTTTGTTCCGTTATTTATATACAGGACTGAACATAATGTATTCCGGATCGCAGCAGTAAAGTGATCTTATGGCAAACTGTATAAAATAACTTTGCTGCGGGAAATACTCTTTTATCATCATTTTCTAAAAAGAATAAGGGCTGCTGCAAACAGAGATTTGCAGCAGCCCGAACTGTCTGTACTGTAAAAATACAGGAATGTATTATTTGTTATACTGTGCAGAAACCTTGTCAATATCTGCATATTCTCCGCTGACAGTAAAGAGGAAGGAGCCACTGTAACTGCCGTCTTTCAAAGTATATTCAGCTGTATAGGTCTGCCATTCCTCCGTAAGATCGAAATAATGGTACACAGGAGCTTTGGCGGTACTGACCATCAGAGACATACGGCCTTTACCCCGGGCGACAAAGGAAACAGACAATTTACATTCAGTTTTCCGCAGATTAAAAATATTCTGGAAGAAAGTCATTCCCTTTGTGAGATGCACATAACTTACCTCACCTTCCTTCATGGCTTTTGCCACCCCTTTACGGAAATCCCAAATATAGGGAACGATCTCCCCTTTCGCATTTTTCTTACCGGGAACCGTATAATCCATATCACGGTTGGAAAGCATTTCAGACCCCATAAGCAATTCCCGTACTTTCACACTTGATCCGGCGGCAAAAGCACCGTCTTCCCCGGGTTTGCGGTTGGAACCGTGTTCTGCACGGGTACCATTGATCATCATCTTATTTTCACCCGGCACATTGTTATATGCAGCATATACGGAAGTGGGAGGACAGACTGTATCAATAAATCCGACAGAAAATACCACAGGGCATTTGATAAGTCTGGCAAAGTTCGCCACATCAAAATAGGCAGAATTTTTCTTTGCTTTTTCCATATCCACTTTTGCAAAACGGCTTCTCAACAGTTTGGGCCAGCCGGCCTTCTGCTGATTTTCAGCCCCGAGATGGTCTGCCATGGCAGGACCGCCGGGACAGGCAAGTGTAATGTCTTTATCCAATGCGGCAGCAACAATGGTCTGGCAACCGCCGAAACTGGGACCGGCTGCGATCAGATCTTTTTTATTCCATTCCGGACGGCTTTTCAGGTAATCCAGAGAACGGACGATACGCAAAAAAATCTTCCGGGGAGCATATTTTTCTTTATCATGGATATTATTATACTGGTAGTTTGCAATGTCAGGACGCTTTCTCAAAGCTGTTTTTTCGTTGGCATTGCGGATAAAGTTATGGGTATCATGGATATTCATGGCAAAGACCATGACATCTCTGTACACAGCTTCGGTCACAGCAGGACTGGAACCGATCCAGCTTGCACCGCCGAAGGTGATCTTGGCAGGAAGTTTCTCTCTTGCGGAATAGCGGGGGATCGTAAGAATACCGGTGGCATTTACTTCACCGTCGTCGATCCTTACATCATAGATCTTTACAAGATTTTTATTTTCCGCATTATAATATTCCACGGCTTCCCGGCATGTGACAACGGGTTTACGGGAACGCAATTTTTTGATTTCATTTGCCCAATATGCTTCAAAATCCTCCGGCATTTTTGTTCCGGAAACGATCTTCAGGGGTTCCACCCCGGCTCCGGCATAACGGATGATATTTCTTCCTTTTTCATCTTTATACTCTTTGGATGTAAGGGTAAGAAGCACAAAACCGGGACGGTCAAGTTTACATTCGACGATAACAGGATCTTTCCCGGAGGTTACCAAAGAACCTTTTTTCAGCAGTCCGCCGTCTCCTTCAAGTACATAATCAATTGTTTTATCCCCGATTATCTGCACTTTGGAGAGATCTTCATCCATATATTTCTTTGTTTCAGGCTGAACCAGCCAAATTTTGAAACGGATATTTTCCCCCACTTTATAAACGGAATTATCCCTTTCTGCATAAGCAATGATCTTTGCCGGGACTTTCGTTTTGACGGATTTTTCGCTTTTACTTTTTTCAGCTCCGAATCCATAAACCGGAGCCAAAAGAAGTGTTCCTGCCGCTATTGCGGACAATACACTCATTTTTTTCATCGTTTTTCCTTTTTTTATTATTTAAAACAAGACGATCACCTATACTATAGTATGGTTTTCTCCGATTTCAAGGGAAACATAATATAGATCCCCCCTATTGTCCGTAAAAAAAGTTTTTTCCGGCAGAAAGCAGCACAGAAGAATACCGCACTATCCGATAGGGAAAGTGATAAGTAAAAAACGGTTTCCTGACAAAAAATCAGAAGACTGTCATATACGACAGTTCATTTCCGGCTGCCGGCAAGTTTCAGAAATGTTGAAACAAGCTCAAAAAGATTTTTCTGTGTCATACATGTTTTCACACATGACTGCCCCGGACATTTACGCATTCTGATGATCTCCTCTTCAGATTTTTTACTCATCAGAATATCCCGGATCTTTCCTTCTTTGATATTGCCGATAGCAGGTCTTGTCGGACAATACTTTACCAGTCCGTCTGAAAAGATATACAAATTACTGTACCCGATCAGACAGGGGGATTCATCCAAGTGTTTGTCAAACCCGGAAGGATCATCAAAATACTGATGCCATTGCGTCATTTCATGCACAGAATTGGCGACAGGAGCATTTTCCTGTTTCATTTTCAATAACTTATCAATATTCTCATGCAAAACAGGCAGGACGGCTGCCGCCGGCCATAAAGGTTCTGTCAGGTACCAGTCTTTCTTAAAAGGCTTGCCGAACGGCGCAGATAACGGCTGAAAAGATATCATGCAGCCGTAATTATCAGCAAGTTTCACCATATGTTCGAGGCGGTCGGTATTTTCCGCATGGATGACAGATTTCAGATAGATCTTTGTCCGGCAGGCGTGTGCCTTCAAAGCCTTCTGCAGCCTGGCAATATTACTGAATACCAATTCTGTATGACCGGGTGCATTGCGTACACGATCAAAGACTTCCGGTCTGTCATCATCCAGAGAGATATTGATATTGGCAATATTCAACTGAACAAGTTTCTCTATGTTTTTATCATTGAGCAAACGGCCGTTGGTCACAAATCCCGGATATGCCCCTTTGTCAACACAAATCTGCAAAAGATCAAAAAGTACCGGAGATAAAAAGGGTTCTCCACCGGAAAAATAGACTTTCGGAGTTTGAATAGTATCCAGAAGTTCGGAAAACATCTCTTTCCAGACTTCCGCACTTACTTCCCCGGAATGATCCACATTCCACAAATTGCAGTAAGAACACCGCATATTGCACCGGGTAGTCAATTCAATAAATATCTGAAACTGGGAATGAAGTCCGATTTCCGGGAAATATGCCCCAAGATTTCTTTTTATATAACGGCATCCGTGGGAAACGATACTTTTAAATGCTTTATCCATATTCTCTTTCAGTGATTTTTTTGCTATTCTATCCGATACCTGTCCATTGGACAAACTGCGGCACGATATCCGATTTGTAATAAAATACTCTGATCAACAAATTTTTCAAGCAACAAAAATTATTTTTTTTATTTTTTTCACTGTTATCCCATAATTTTTCAAAAAACAGGTATTTTCGCCATATTTGAGCGGGAGAAAATTGGATTTTGAAAAAGTGATTTTGTCAGATTTTCATAAGCAGACAGTATGAGTGAAATATCATAGCGGAGAATAAAAAAGCCCCA
>JAFVRL010000025.1 GCA_017504325.1 Lentisphaeria bacterium
CAGGCGGAATAAAACCCGCCAAATGGTCAAAATGCTGATAAGCACCGGAGTAATCCGGAAGGCATAAGACCTGAAGGAAGCCCCGCAAGGGGCTTTCCTTTCCTCTATCTAATATAACATAAAAGGAGAAAAATGCAAATGGAAAAAAAGGATTTGAAACCCGGAGATATCTGCCCCTGCTGCGGTCAGAAGATCAGGAAATATACTGTATCGGAGAAGGCAAGAAAAGCCAATGCGGAAAGAGTGAGAAAAGCCATTGCTGAGGGGAAAAAAGGCGGCAGACCTGTCAATCCCAACAGCAAAAGACAGATCGCCTTGAGAAAAAAAGCGGAACAGGAACAATCCGGAAAGACTATTCCATAAGGATCATCCCCGCTTTGACAACCTTTGTCACTTCCTGCGGTGCTGTCAGTCTGGCAATGGCGTTTTCCAGTTCTTCCTGTGAATAGTTCTTCTTTCCGGAAGAATTGACCGGGGATTGATGATATTTGTATTCCCTTGTCTTTTTCAATTCCGGTATAATGCCTTCCGATCCCATTCCGGCAGCAATGGAAGGGATAAAAAGGGAAAGAGCATCATCCGCCTGGATACGGCTGGCAAGGTTGTCAAGTTCAAGGAATACCGGCAGGGGAAGCAGGGAAAGTTTTTCCAGATCAAAAGCTGGAAAAGCGTGCATGATCCTGCCGGCAGATAAAGAAAGATCCACATCAGTTCCGGCAGGGGCTTTTTTCTTTGGTATGGCTTTGTGTTTTCCGGAAGAATATTCCTCCCCGAAAAAAAGAACTCTTGCCACATTGCATAAGCCGGGATAATCAAAGCAGAAAAGGGCTTTCCGGTGATCTTCCGGCCATACATGGGTGATGAGTTCCCGTAATGCTTTTCTGCCGTCAGTTATTGTTACGGAGTTTATTTCTCTTTCAGTTTCTTCAAGGATCTTTTTGTAATCCTCAAAAAAAAGGACGGGCAGAAGTTTCACAGAAAAACTTTTCCCGTCCGGAAGAAAGAATATCACATTCCGCTGAAACAGTCCGGAAAATGTATCCATAGTGTATCCTTATTACCCCTGAGCAGTTCCCACAGTAAGGATCTTGCCGTCAGCATCCCCGGAATCGGTTGTACGGAATTCAATATCCACACCATGGATCTTTTCTCCATCCAGATCATACCCTGTCACGGTGGCAATGGCGGAATGGAAGGTATAGACCGTATTGGAAGTACCGATAGCGGCAAGCACAAGTTCCTGGGCTTCTGCAAGAATATCTTTCCCCAGCATATCTTTGGTGATGGTCTGCAGTCCGAAGGCTTTGGCAAGGACTGTTTCCGGCTGCTTGAATTTTGCTGTAATCACATAAACGACTTTTTTAAGCACTCTCTTGACGGTTCTGCCCTGTGCCTGATTACAGGTAACATCTTCAAAGGTATATTCCGGCTTGATGGAAGGAGGTCCTTCCGTTCCGCCCAGAATTTCGCCACCGAAAGATACAGCAAAGGGAGTGTCGATAAATTTTGTTACATCAAAGGATTCTGCTTCTGTTTTACCCATTGTAAATTCTCCTTATGTTGAGGTTGATATTTTTGTCTGTCCGTCAATCTTTCCGGAGGAATATTGCTTTGCCGTTGAAAGAAAGTTCCCAGATCTTTTTCCCTTTGGCGGCAGATTCATATACTGCCCCGCTGCCTGTTTTGGTAAGCCGTATTTCTGTGGAGTAACGGGGAAGAAAGTTATCAATCTCCCGGCAAAGTTCCATAGCCTCCTGCCGGGATTCGTAACGGCCGAGAAGCTGGAAAGAGATTTCCTGACAGTTGCCGGGATAGTTGCCATTGGCAAAGCCATCCACAATGACCCCCAGAGCATTTACAGCGTGATCCGGCAGGAAGCCCCGGAAAATATTTATATCAATGGCAAGAGAAAAAGCGGATGCAAAGATCCATGTAAGAGTCTGTTCTGTTTCCTGTGCGGTCATATCATACCCCCAATTCTTTTTTCAGGATCAGCAGAAATTTATTTTTGCCTGCTTCAATTCCCCGTGTGATAAATTTTCTACCTACTTCCACACCGGCTCTTGCCTGTTTCATTTCTGAATCTTCCCCAAGGGAATATATACCCTCATGCATTGGCAGAGCATAAGAAGCTGCATCAGAGTTATTGGGGATCACAATGGCAACAGATGTTCCGTCCACATCTTTGCCCATGTGTTTTTTGATGGAATCTTCAAGATCTCCTGCATCTTTGGGCGCCCTTTTGACAGATTCCCAAAGAGCCACATCCCCTATATCGGAAATGGCATTTTCTATATTGGCACGGTTTTCCCGCATCGCTTTTTCGATATTGGCGGTAATTCCGGCAAGACCGATAACTTCCACCCCGCCGCTCATTTTGCCACCGCCGTTATTACATTGAATTCCGGATTATTGTCAAAGTGATTGAAAAGAAATTCAATATTTTCTGATTCGATGATATTTCCGTCTTCCAGAATTAGTTTACTTCCGGCAGGGGCAGCTTTATCATACCCCTTGCAATAGTATTGAGTATTGATCTGGAAAGCCCCGCCTTCTGTCCGGAAAGTTTTATCC
>JAFVRL010000284.1 GCA_017504325.1 Lentisphaeria bacterium
CCAATGCTCTTGCCATTATGAATATTGCCAGAGCAGGTGACCACATCGTAAGTATTTCCAGTCTTTACGGCGGAACTTTCACCTTGTTTGCCAGTTCCATGAAAAAAATGGGTATCGAATTTTCTTTCATCTCCCCGGATGCCTCCGATGAGGAACTGGAAAAAGCCATCCGTCCCAATACAAAAGCCATTTTCGGGGAAACGCTTGCCAATCCCGCCCTTGTTGTGCTGGATATTGAACGGTATGCCGCCATTGCCCACAAACACGGTCTCCCCCTGATCGTGGACAATACCTTCCCCACCCCTGTTCTCTGCCGTCCCTTTGAGTTCGGTGCGGATATCGTCACCCATTCCACCACCAAATATATCGACGGTCACGCCACAAGCATCGGCGGGATCGTGGTGGAAAAAGGCGGCTTCCCCTGGGATAACGGAAAATTCCCGGATCTGGTGGAACCGGATGTGACCTATCACGGAACAAGCTATCTGCGGGACTTTCCTGCCTGTCCCTATTCCGTGAAACTCCGGGTACAGTGGATCAGAGACCTGGGCAATCCCCAGACTCCTTTCAGCGCATTTCTCTCCATGCTGGGAGCAGAAACTCTGCCTTTGAGAATGGAAAAACACTCCTCCAATGCACAGAAAATGGCAGAATTTCTATTAAATCATCCCAAAGTGGGCTGGGTAAATTACCCCGGACTTCCTTCAGATGACAAAAATCATCTCCTGGCAAAAAAATATATGCCTGCCGGCTGCAGCGGTGTTCTCTGCTTCGGTGTGAAAGGCGGAAGTGCCGCCGGAGAAAGAGTAATGAATGCATTGAAACTTGCCGCTATCTGCGTCCATGTTGCGGATATCCGTACATGTGTTCTGCATCCGGCAAGCATGACCCACCGTCAGCTTTCTGAAAAAGAACTGCTTGCCGCCGGGGTCTCCCCTGATCTTATCCGTCTTTCCGTAGGGATCGAACATATTGACGATATTATTGCCGACTTCAGTCAGGCACTGGATAAAGCATAAAAAACGGAAAAACAAACTGCCGCCGGGAAACTTTCCTGTTTCCCGGCTTTTTAATTTCAAGGAACTTCATCATGCTGCGTATTCTCTTTTACATTCCGCCCTTTCTGATGAATATTATTACAGGGCTGATCTTCTTTGTTCCCGCCCGCAGACTTGCCGCTGCCAATGAAAGCGCGGTAGCCGTTGCCGCCGCCATGTCCGCATGGGCGGTAACTTATACTGTCACATCCATTACACTGGGGTTTGTCCAGAACAAAAAAAATGCGGTAAAACTCATTCTTCTGGGGCAGAGTCTCTCCATTATCGCCCTTGCCGGACTCCTTACCGTAAGTGACATCAAACTGCAATATTACTGGCTTATGCTTACCGGGTTTTCCACGGTATTGTTTTATTGTCCCTTCCAGGTCATCATGTCTGCACTGGAGAAAAATGTAAAGGGAACTGCCGCATTGATCCGCAGTACATCCTTTTATACCTTCTCCTGGAGTCTGGGGCTTGCCGCAGGTCCCGTTGCCGCCGCGGCGATCTGGGGGCTTTTTGATCCGGCAACCGGTTGGAAAGTGTGTTACATCTTCTGTATGGCACTCAATGTCATTATTACTGTGATCTGTCTTTTCCTGCATGCCTATGTGAAAAAGGTCAATCAGGAAGAGGAAAACTCCCTCGTGGAAAATACTGTGTCAGAAACTCCGCTCTGTCCGGAAAATGAAAAGAAACTCCCCGATTTTGCCATTGACGGCTGGGCATTGGGTATTGGCGGGTATCTTACGGTCTATATGCTGCGTTCCCTTCTTCCCTACCGGGGGGAGGTCATCGGATTGAGTACTACACAAATGGGTATTCTTATAGGGATGATCGCCTTTATGCAGGCTGTGACTGCTTTTGCTCTCTATAAAAGCCGTACATGGATGTATAAACCCATTCCTGTTCTCATTCCCCTTGCCGGCGGGATCATCGGACTTGTGCTTGCTGCAACGGTGAGTAATTTTTATGTACTTTTTGCATCAATGTTTATTTACGGGATATTTTCCGGTATTTTTGCCTGGGATATGATCTATCATGCCATAGCCATTGAGGAAAAACGCGCCAGATATGTTTCTGTAAATGAGACGATCGTCGGTGTGTTCGGTATCCTGTCCCCTCTTGCCGGAGGGCTGTTTGCCACTCCGGAAAAAAGCGGACTGCCCTTCCTGATCGGGGCAGGAGTCCTTATCTTTGCTGCCGCTTTCCATGTCGTTTATTCTGTGCGGTACCAAATAAGAAAATAGAAAAAATACTTATTTTTTCAAACTCAATTCAGCCATCAGAAGGGAAAAGATGAGGTAACTGTGATCTCTTTTCCCTTCGTTGTGTTCTTTCAGTATTTTTCCGATCCCGTCAGCATCAAAAAAATCATTTTTGACAAGACAGCCTTCCAGAAGTGTCCTTGCCGTATCTTCTTTCCAGCCCTGTCTGAAAAATGCTGCAAGAGGAACTCCAAACCCTTTCTTTTTTCTCCGGGCAAGTCCTTCCGGCAGAAGATCTGCAAAGGTTTCACAGAGTATCTTTTTTCTGTAGGAAGAGCTTTCTTTGAAAGAATAGGGCAGATGCAGGGAAAAATCTATGATCTTTTCATGCAGAAATGGCGCACGGACATCCAGAAAGGCGTTTTTGGATGCCCGTTCCGCTTTCATAAGACAGTCGTTGGGAAGATAATTGGCAAGATCAAATTCACTTGCCCGTTCTTTCAATTCTGCCCCTGTTCCATGTTCCAGCAGTTCCGCCGGATCAAAATTGCCGATCGTGGGAGTTAATGCGGCTTCCTTCAAACGGTTTCCGGCGATTATTTTTTTGCTCTCTTCCTTTGTGTGGCAAATAATGGAAAAATACCGTTCTTTTCCGCTTTTTTCCATACTTTCCATAAATCTTCTGCCCCGGGCGCGTATTCCCCGTTCCCCGCCTCTGCCGGTAAAAAATATTCTGCCGGAAGCAAACAAAAGTCTTCTGCACCACAGAGGAAGAAGGCGGTCGATCTTATCCAGACACCCCATGGCAAAATATCTTTCATATCCTCCGAAAAGTTCATCTGCTCCGTCGCCGCACAGCGCAAGACTGCAGCATTGTTCTTTTGCAAATTCGCACAATAAAGTGGTGGGGAGCAATGAGGCATCTGCATAAGGTTCACCATAGGATGATGCAAGTTTTTCCAATACGGAAAATGTATTTTCCTGGGTGACCGGACGGATGAAATGCGTGAGAGATTTTCCGGATATACTCTTCATGTACCGGAAATTGATCTGTGCCTGTTCTCTTTCATCGTAAGCATTTTCCGTAAACCCCATGGAAAAGACTTTCAAATCCCTTCCGGCGATCTTTGAGGCAATGCCGCCAATGATGGCAGAATCTACACCGCCGGAAAGAAAAATCCCTTTTTCCCTGTTGTCCGGGATACTTGTCAAATGGTTTTCCACAGAGGTAAAAAGCAAATCCCGCAGCTTGGCACAGCTTTCCTGAAAATTGCAGGGATCTTTTTGTGAAAAATCTATTTTCCACCATTTTTTCACGGTACAGAATGTTCTGTCTTCAAAAGAGATCTTTGCAAACGCTCCCGGAAGGATCTTCCGCACATCCCGGAAAACCGTTCCGGAAGGCACATACTGCAGAGAAAGAAAATCCCACAAGGATTGTTCATTTACAGTATCGGGAAAGTCCTTATCCATTTTCAGCATCCCCGGGGATGAGGCAAATACGGTTTTTACCGGTGTATTGAAGTAATAGATATTCCTGCTGCCCAATCTGTCCCTGACAAGATAAAGGAGTTTTTTTCTGCCGTCATACAATGCAAATGCAAAACTGCCCTCCAGTTTTTCCCAGGCATTTTCTCCCAGAAGGCGGTAAAGAAGCAAAAGCAGTTCCTCCGGAGTGCCGGAGTATGGAGTTGTTCCCTTGTCCCGCAGAAGTTCACATAACGGCTTCCGGTTCAGAATAAAACCATCCAGAAGGACAAAAGAGTCTTTCTCATTTTCTCCGGGGAAAAACTCTCTTTCATCCTGCTGCAGCTCTTTTCCGTATGCCCCGCAGGAAAAAGAGTATATTTTGTGCAGAACTTTTTTTTCTTCTGTATAACCGGAAAAGAAAGCGGAAAGAAGAGTTTTTTCCTCTTCTCTCTCCCTTTCTCCCGCAAGAACATGGACTGTACCGGCAATTCTGCTCATCGTTTTACTTTATCCTTTCCGGGGAATATGATTTTCCCTTGCACACTGTTTCCGCCATAAACGCCCCTTTTCCCTGACAGAGGGGACAAAACTGTTTTCAAGAAAAGTATCCAGAACGATCTCTGCGGCGAGGGGACTGATGTGAACAAGATCCTCTTTATAGAATCTGTAATCCCGCAGAGAATCATTTACGATCTCATACGCGGGAAAATAGACAATATTTTCGTGGGAACATATATCTTCCAATACACTGCGGAGTCTTGCTTTGCCCGCGCTGTTCAATAAGGGGTCTCCGGGATAATGCCGAACCGGAGAAAGGGTGAAAACAATGATTCCCTTCTCATTGCATTTGCGGATATTTTCTTTGATCCTGTTACAATATATCTCACATTCCCTGTAAGAAAGCAATCTTCTTTCAAAAGTATCCGGAGGCATTTTATGGCAGTTCGCCGCAATCTTTCCCGTTTCCCGGATCTCATATACAACTGCTGAAGACAGTGTAATAAAGATCCCGTCCGCTTTTTCCAGCAGGATACGGAAATCTTCCATTTCCCTGTTTGCCTTTTCCAGAACCGCTTTTTTATCTTCTCCGGAAAAACTCCCGTGATGGGAATAAGAGTGCCAGAGTCCGTTATGGAAGAAAAAATCCTCTTCCGTATAAAAATGTTTTTCAGCAAGCCGCTCCAGAGTTTCCGCAATGGAAAATGGATTATACAATATCCCGGTGGGATTTTCTTTTATCGTCAGTCCCGCACCTGCGAGAAGAAGTGTCATTTCCTGTGCAAAACAGGAACCGATGGAAACAAAGGAATTTTTTTCATTCCACTTTGTATATTTCCATTTGAAAGGGACTTCCTGAAAACAGGGCAGCAGAGATTCTGTAAAAAGTTTATTTCTGTTCATGGGATCATCTTTCTCATTTCCGAACACAATCTTTCTTCCAGCAGGGTGAAACGCGGTTCCCGTACTGCATTTCTTACCGCCATGGACAGAGCTTTCGGGGAACCGACAAGGATCATAAGTTTCTTTGCCCTTGTCATACCGGTATAAAGCAGATTTCTCTGCAGCATCACAAAATGACTTGTAAGGACTGGCATGACGACAACCGGAAATTCGCTGCCCTGGGATTTGTGTACAGTGACCGCATAAGCAAGCGTAAGAGCTTCCGCTTCCTGAAAGGAGTAGTTCACATTTACGGAATCAAAGGCAACAGTAAAAGTTTTTTCATCGTGGCGTATGGCGGTGATCCTGCCCGTATCCCCATTGAATACCCCTTTATCATAATCATTGGCAGTCTGCATGACTTTATCTCCCAGCCGGAAAATCCGTTCACCCTGCCGGAAGGCAAGAGTATTTTTATTCAATCTTTCCTGTAAAGCAGTATTCAGGGAGAGTGTGCCGCAAATGCCTTTATTCATCGGACTCAATACCTGTATATCATTCAGAGGGTCAAAAGAGAACCGTTCCGGGATGCGTTCCGCAACAAGACGCATGATCACATCAAAGGCATCTTCCGGTTCTTCTTTGGCGATCCAGTAAAAATCTGTCAGTGATTTCTGTGCCGGACTCTGATTTTTGGCAATACATTCCGGAATACGGCCTGAATTCACTTCATGGGCGGAAACGATAATATTGCTTCCTTCCCCCTGCCGGAATATCTTTGTCAATCTTGTCACCGGGACCGTTCCGGAAGAGATCAGGTCATTCAGGATATTTCCCGGTCCTACACTGGGAAGCTGATCGCAGTCCCCTACCAGCACCACCGAAGCACCCGGGGGGACAGCCCGGAAAAAGGCTGTGGCAAGAGGAAGATCCAGCATGGAGGTTTCGTCAAGGATGAAAAGATCAAAGGGGAGGGGATTTGTTTTTCCGTGAACAAACTTTCTTTCTGCTCCGTTCCATTTCAGAAGCCGGTGCAGAGTATAAGCTGTCATATTGGTCGTTTCACTCATCCGTTTTGCCGCCCTTCCTGTGGGGGCGGCAAGAGCTGTACGCAATTTTGCAAGATTCGCTCTGCGGACGATCTCGGCTACCACAGTGGTTTTTCCTACACCGGGACCTCCTGTAATGATACTTACCGGAGAGAACGCCGCCTCTTTTACCGCTGCAAGCTGTTCATCACTGAAACGGGAACCGGGAAGGGGTGGAACAGGACGCATCCTTTCCCCATGGAACCGGGGAAAGGAGAGGAGTGAAACAAGAAGCCGGGGCAATTCCTGTTCACAGCGCAGCATGGCGGGATCATAAACAACTTCGTCGTTTTCTCTGTTGTGATCGAAAGCAGCCCTGCCGCATTCCGCCGCAAGGTGCAATGCTTTTGCCGCATCTTCCTCTTCCACTTTCAGAAGTGCGGAAACTGTTTTGAGAAACTCTCCGGACGGCATACAGATGTGACCCATGATCCGGATCTGTTCCAGAGTATATTTTACTCCGGCAACCAGTCTTTTGGGATCATTTTTTCCGATCCCGGCCTTTTCCGCGATCCTGTCGGCAAGGATGAAACCTATTCCATCCACCTGTGAGGCAAGCTGGTAAGGGTCTGTCCGTAAAATTTCTGCGGAACGGTCTCCGTAAAGCGCGTAGATCTTTGCAAAATAAGCGGGACTTATCCCCAGAGACTGCATGTAGATCTGTAATGATCTGCGGTCTTTATTTTCATCCCATGCCTTTTTTATGGCGGAGATGCGTTTTTTGCCGAGTCCGGGGATCTCTTTCAGACGGACGGAGGCATTATCCAGAATATGCAGAGTTTCTTTGCCGAAATGTTCCACAATGAGTTTTGCATATTTTTCCCCCACACCTTTGATGATCCCGGAGGAGAGATATTTTTCGATCCCTTCCGGGGTGGATGGCAGAGTGCTTTCAAAATGGGTCACTTTCAGGCGTCTGCCGTATTCTTTATGGGTCTCCCATTTTCCTTTCACCGAAAGACTCTGTCCTTCATGGAGTCCCCCCAGCGGTCCGCAGATGCAATGCCTTTCCCCCTGAAGATCCCGCAAGTACATTATTGCGAAAGTTCCGTCGGAAGATTCATAGATGACTTTTTCCACATCCCCCTGAAGGATGTGTTCTGTAAGACTGCCGGAGTCCTCCGCTTTCTGTATCGCGGAAGAGTGAAAAAGATCATTGTTTTCCGGGGGAAATGCCTGTGTCATAGTAAAAAAGGAGGACAGACCCCCTGTTCAGAGGATCTGTCCGGTATTTTCAGTGATGGGAGAATACCCGTTCAGGAGCGTGACGCAGTGCCACACCAAGTTCATTGGCGCGTTTCACCACATCCGCGTCTTTCAGAGAACCGGAGGGAGCCACGATGGCTTTGATCCCGGCTTTTGCGGCAGTTTCCACGGCATCGTAGAAGGGGAAGAATCCGTCACTGGACATGACTGCCCCTTCCAGAGAGTTTTCCCCGGTATATTTCTGACGGAATTTTTCAATAGCCTGTTCCACAGCACCTACGCGGTCCTGTTCACCTGTACCCACAGCAAGGGTCTGACCGTTTTTCACGATGACCACGCCATTGGAACGCACGCTGATATTGATGTACCATGCAGCAAGAAGGTCTGCCATTTCCGCTTCTGTGGGAACAACGGTGGAAGTATGGGCGCCGCAAGCCTTGTTTTCCCCGGAGGCGGGAGGCAGATCTTCAGCAGAACGCACATTGGTGAGAAGGGGGGCGGCAATAACAAGAGAACCGTCGCAGAGGATCTTCATGGTATTGGCATCCCCTTCGGGATCGTCACCCACATAACGGGGGATGGAGGCAATGTCGCCGCACTGGAGGATACGGATCTGCTTGTTGAGCTTGTAGGTTTCCTGATCGTTGAAGATGGCAAGAGCTTCTTCTTCAAAATCGGGGGCTACCACACATTCGCAGAAGGTACTCATGATCTCTCTTGCTGTTTCCGCATCCACTTTCACATTGAATGCGATCACGCTTCCGAAGGCGGCGCGGGCATCACAGTCTCTGGCTTTTTTGTAAACATCTACAAGACTTTCCCCTTTACGCATGACAGAAGCACCGCTGGGATTCACATGTTTCATTACAGCACAGGCGGGTTCGTCAAAATATTTCACAATATTGAGGGCTCCGGAAATATCTTCCAGATTGGTCTGGGAGAGACCGTTTTTCCCGCTTTTGAGAGTTTTCATATTTGCGATGGCTCCTTTGGAACCTTCGGGGATATAGAAAGCCGCAGGCTGATGGGGATTGGTACCGTAACGCAGGTCATCTGCTTTGATGAATTTTTTACCGCCTATGATGATTTCGGAGGCAAAATCTCCGGTATTTTTGGTAAGATATGCATTTCTGCCCAATTTTTCAGCCATTTTTACGACTCCTTTTTTGATTTTACGCTTTTTTATGTTAAATTATGGTCTCTGAAGAAAAAACTTCACCATACAATTTACATTCCC
>JAFVRL010000285.1 GCA_017504325.1 Lentisphaeria bacterium
AGAACCGCCTTCATCCTTACAGTACAGACAGTTTCAAAAGGATTTCCGAATTCGGAAGAAAAACAGGAGTGGGTTTCATCCAGTACGCCCCCTACTACATGAACAATCACTCCTACATATACAATCCTGCAACAGAAAAAGCCTTTCTGAAAGCCGTAAAAAAGACTCTTGACAAACATTCCTCCGGCATGTGGGGCGTGACTATTGGTGACGAAGCCTTCTCCCAGACCGTCCGCAGGATCGTGACCAGAGGCAATGACCCGGCATTTCTTGCTTCCGATCCGGCATTGAAGAAAGCTCTGGAGGAAGTGAAAACCAGATACGGTTACGGAAAATACAGTCTTCCCGAAACGGTTTCGGCAGATGCCCCCTTTGACTGGATCGCCCTGAGAAAATGGTATTTTGCAAGACTTCTTCCCATCCAGAAAGATCTTTATTTGCTTGCAAAAAAATATAAGGGAAGCAATGGCAAAGAGATGGTGGTGGTTTCCCACGACCATGTGGACTGGGCACTCATGCAGCAGGTAAGCCGGTTTGCCCCCTATGTGGATATTATGACCGCCCAGAGTGTTCCCATGAACGACCCCAACCGGCAGAACCTTGCCTTCCGGGCAAAATTACTGAAAGATCTTTCCGGAAAAAGTGTCTGGCTCTGCGTTCATCTTGAACCTTACAACGGTCATTATACCGCAGAAGAAACTGCCGCACTTTTAAGTGAAGCCGCCAGGGGCGGCAATACCGGATTGCAGATCTGGAACTATGACTATATGGCAGACAGACAGGGGATAGGCTCTTCCCAGTTTGATTATTACGGTCACAAACCCAGATGGGATGCAATGATGGATGCTCTCAACAGAATGCGGAACGATCCGCTTCTGCAATTCCCCAAAGAAGATTTTGCCATCCTTGTTTCCGATACAAGTGCATTTGCCCGTCCGAAAATGTACCTTCCCCAGTATGAAGGTATTTTCAATCTTGCCGGTCCCGGGGCGGAAACAGCTTTTAAATTTATTTCCGATACCCAGTTGCTGGACAATGTGGAAAAACTGGAAAACTGGAAGTTTGTCCTCATCCCCAAAATGGATTATATAGATGAGGAACTTATCCCGCTTTTCAGAAAGTATGTGGATAACGGCGGGATCCTGCTCTGCTTTGACCCGAATTTCATGCAGTATGATCCTTCCGGAAAAAGTCATGCAAAGGCAAGGGAAGAGTTGTTCGGAGTAAAAAATATCCCGGCAAAAAATATTACAGGGGTCACATTTACTTCTGCCTCACCGTTCAAAAAACTGCATAATAAAGCCCCGATCGCCATTTCCGATGTGAATACGGCTCTTCAGAAACTGGACAGCAATGTTCAGATATGGGCAGAATATCAGAACAGACAGCCTGCCATGAGTATGAAAAAATATCCCGGAGGCGGTATGGCAATTATGTGTAATATAGATCCCAAACTCTATTTGAGTGCAGATAAAAAATGGCGTGCGGCATTTAAGGAGATCCTGACATCTTTCGGGGCGGAAACTTCTCAGAAGATCTGGCGTTTCCAGTATCCTGCCATTAAAGAAAAAGAGCCGGAATTCAAAGAAAAATGCCTTACCGGAAACCATTTCTATTTCTGGAACAATACGGTGACAGCTCCTGCCAATATCCGTCTGCCCGGAGCATATTATACCATAAATATCCCTCCGGACGGAGAGAAGGATGAAAATAAAAAATATTCCTTTACCGACGGCAGACTTACCAACCGTATGAAAGCCCCCGCTGCCGGAGACCTTGCCAACCTGAAAAAGAATAAGCAGAAGATCCGTTCCGGTCAACTGCACAAGGGCTTGTTTGCGGATTCCTGGACAAAGAAAGATCCTTTGCAGATAACCTTCCATTTCGGAAAAAAAGTGAAAGTAAATAAAATGGTTCTTTTTTACAGCGGGGAATTGCCGGGAGGCACCCTTTCCCTTGCAGGAAAAACTCACACTTTCCAGGGTGGTACTGCCGACAGCATTACAGTAAGAAAACTGGTTTTCCCGATCCCGGAAACAGAAACGGAAGAACTGAAACTGGAGATCCCGGCAAGAATAAAAAATTCCCTGACCATCAGTGAAGTGGAGTTCTGGGGAAAATAAATCACTTTTTTTCTGATCCTTCTTGTATTTTCCTGTGCAAAAGATATATTATACTTCTTTTGAATACAGGAAAATACAATGGAAGAAAATCTCATACATATCGCCGATCTTGCCGGAACAGTCATCTTTGCCATTACGGGCGCCATCAAAGGCATTTCCAGAAAACTGGATCTGTTGGGCATTATCGTGCTTTCCTGTACGGTGGGAATAGGAGGAGGGATTTTCAGGGATTGTGTCACGGGAGCATTGCCGGCAGCAGCTTTGCGGGATGAGATCTACCTCTTTTTATGTATTCTTACCGCCCTTGCCGTTTTTATTTTTTCCGGCAGAATATCCAGACTCCATGCCCCGCTCATCGTCTATCTGGATGCTGCGGGACTTG
>JAFVRL010000286.1 GCA_017504325.1 Lentisphaeria bacterium
GAGGGCGATCTCTTCCTGCCAGATGGTTTCATCAATGGTTTCCAGAACAAGAGGAATATCGTCAAAGCGGGGATCACGCATGATCCGCTGAAATACATCCAATCCCAATTCTCCTTTGCCCAGAGAGTTGTGACGATCAAGGTGTTTACCAAGCAGACTTTTTGAATCGTTGAGATGCATACCTTTCAGAAAAGAAAATCCAATGACTTTATCAAAATGTTCAAAGGTCTTTTCATATCCTTCTTCTGTTTTGATGTCATACCCGGCAGCAAAGGTATGACAGGTGTCGATACAAACCCCGATACGGCTCTGATCCTTCACTTCCTCCATGATCTTTGCGATCTGTTCAAATGTATAACCCAGATTACTGCCCTGTCCGGCAGTATTTTCAATGACTGCTGTTACATTTTCCGTATTGTCCAACGCAAAATTGATGCATTGCGCTATCAGGGAAAGACATTCGTCTTCGGGAATAAGTTTCAGATGACTTCCCGGATGAAAATTCAATCTGTCCAGTCCGAGAAGCATACATCTTGTCATCTCATCGGTGAAGGCTTCCAGAGATTGTGTTCTTTTTGCCTCATCCGCATTACCCAGGTTGATGAGATACCCGTCATGGGGCAGGATCTGCGCCGGAGTAAAACCCAGATCCGCACAATTTTTTCTGAAAGCATTTATGGAGGCTTGCGTCAAAGGCGGACTTTTCCACTGTCTCTGGTTTTTGGTAAACATGGCAAAAGCATTTGCCCCGATCTTTGCCGCGTTCAACGGAGCGTTTTCCACGCCGCCGGATATGGAAACATGGGCACCAACATATTTCATTTTCGTTTTTCCTTTCAAGTTTTTTCTTCAGGAAAAATTACAGCAGAAAGAAAAAAAATCAACCGGAAAAGCGTCAAAACAGAAAAAAAACAGAAAAAAAACACTTTTTTGCATCGAAATGCCGGGAAACAAGTTGACAGAAGGCATAATGTGTGGCAAATTATTATATTAAGAATTTTTAAAGCGGAAAATGACTTTTTCCGGCCCCAATCAAGAAAGTGGAGGAAACATGAAATTTGTTGGAGAAAACATTGCTATCGGTAATGTACTTGTCAGCGAAATCGCAGAAAAATACGGTACACCCACCTATGTCTACGATGAAGAAAAAATCCGGAGCAACTTCCGTAAAGTAAACGCAGCATTCAAAAAATACTATCCTGATTTCAAAATGTTCTATGCAGTGAAATCCTGCAACAACCCTGCCATCGTCAATATCCTGCGGCAGGAAGGTGCAGGCGTGGATGCCGCCAGCGTCAACGAGATCCGTCTTGCAAAATATGTGGGACTGGATGGCGAAGATGTGATGTTCAGCGGAAACTTTCTTTCCGACGATGACATCAAACAGGGTCTGGAAAGCGGTGTCATCTTCAATCTTGACGACATTTCCATCCTCCCCCGTATGCTCAAATACGGCAAACCGGAGATCCTTTCTTTCCGTGTCAATCCCGGTTACGGCAAAAGCAATGTAGGCGAATATGTGACCAATGCCGGTCCCAATGCCAAATTCGGTATCCATCCTGATAAAGTCATGGAAGCCTACCGTCTTGCCAAAGAAGCAGGCATCAAGCGTTTCGGTGCGCACATGATGACCGGTTCCTGCATTACCGATCCGGAATATTTCCCCTTTGTTACCGGTCTTCTTATGGACATCATCGGCAAAGTCTCCAAAGAGTTGCAGATCGACTTTGAATTCATCGACCTGGGCGGCGGTCTGGGCATTCCCTACCGTCCCGATGAAGAAGGTCTGGATCTGGAAAAAGCTGCCGAACTCACCTCTGCCATGTTTGTGAAAAAATGCGAAGAATACGGTATGCGCCGTCCCCAGCTGAAACTGGAACCCGCCCGTTATTTCGTCGGCAACGCAGGCTGGATCGTGGGCAGAGTCCATGCCATCAAGGAATCCTACAAGAAGATCGCCGGTACGGATGTGGGAATGAATACACTTGCCCGTCCTGCCATGTATGGATCCTACCATCACATCTATGTGGACGGCAAGGAAAATGAAAAACGCGCCAATATCGGACTCTGCGGCCAGCTTTGCGAAAATACCGACTTCTGGGTGAAGGAACGGGAACTGCCCGAATCCATTGCAGAAGGAGATCTGATCGTTGTGGAAAATGCCGGTGCATACGGTTTCGGCATGAGCTATCAGTACAACGGCAGACTGCGTCCCGCGGAAGTGCTGGTGAAAAACGGCGAAACAATGCTTATCCGCAAGAGAGAAGAGTTTGAAGATATGATCCGTCACACTTCCGTGCCGGAATATCTGGAAAAATAACAGCAGCTGATACGGCGGACAAACCGTATCAGACTTAAGGAAAATATTAAATCAGGAGAAGACCATGTTCTTTCAGTTTCAGAAACTTGCGCGATTTTTTTCGTGTGATATCGGTATAGATCTGGGAACTGCCAACTTCCTTGTCTATATGAAGGATCGCGGTATTGTGATCTCCGAACCTTCTGTTGTGGCATTCAAGACCAAGACCAATGAAGTCATCGCAGTAGGTACAGAGGCCAAAAGGATGTTGAGCCGTGTACCGCAGAACATTGCAGCAATACGCCCTATGAAATATGGTGTTATTGCCGACTTCAAGGTAACAGAAGCCATGCTGCGGCACTTTATCCGCAGAGCCAAAACTCTTGTTCCCACAAGAAAAAGGCTGTATAAACCCAGAGTGCTTATTGCAGTCCCCTCCGGTATTACAGAGGTGGAACGCATGGCAGTGAAGGACAGTGCGGAAAGAGCCGGTGCAAGTGATATTTTCCTTATTGAAGAACCTATGGCAGCCGCCATCGGAGTGGGTCTGCCTGTTTCCGAACCCTGCGGCAGCATGATCGTGGATATCGGGGGAGGTACTACGGAAGTGGCGATCATCTCCCTTGCCGGTATCGTGGATTCCAAGAGTGTACGCGTAGGCGGAGACGAAATGGATCAGGCGATCATCCAGCACATGAAGAGAGTCTACAATCTTATTATCGGGGAACCCACCGCTGAAGCAATCAAGATCCAGATTGGCAGTGCCTATCCGGTGGAACCTGAAGAGACCTTCATGGAAGTAAAAGGACGGGATGCCTTTACATCCCTGCCCAAAGCCATTAAGATTTCCTCCAAAGAGATCCGTATAGCCTTGCGTGAACCGGTAAACAGTATTGTGGGGGCTGTCCACAGTACGTTGGAAAGATGTCCGCCGGAACTTGCGGGGGACATCATGGATCACGGTATCATCCTTGCCGGGGGCGGTTCCATGCTTAAAGGACTTGACAAACTCATTCAGCAGGAATTGGGTATCGGTGCCCATGTAGCGGATGATCCCCTCAAAGCCGTGGCAAACGGTACAGGGATCGTCCTTCAGGAAATGGATACGATGGCAAACGATTAAGCCGGAAACATCAGAAAATATTTTGTGATCAGAAGAACTGCTGCTGAACCTTAAAAGGTAAGCAGCAGTTTTTTTATTGTTTCATACGGAAATTCAACCGTTATACAGCTCTTTTTCACCGTTGTACCGTACTGTAAAACGATCAGGAAACTCTGCTTGAAACCGGAAAAAAGTATATGATAAGTCCCATCGGGACGGTAGAACCCAGCCCGGGGTTTCAACCCCGGGATACAAGTCTCCCCTATGAATGGAGTCCCGCAAGGGACGCAGGAAAATACCTGTAGAAATTGGGGAGAGTATATGTGAATTGTGATTGTTTATTACTTGTTTTGCAAAAAAAACGATTCAAGAGTTTCTTTCCTGCGCCCCGATGGGGCTTGAATCTCTATTTGCAATTTTTCCCC
>JAFVRL010000287.1 GCA_017504325.1 Lentisphaeria bacterium
GGTTTTTTCGGATGTTTGAACAGTTGTTATGACAGGATCGCCCAAGCCGTTCTTTCCGCATTGAGAAATTTTGCGGAAAACGGTTTTTTTGCAAATGGAAAACTTTATACGGATATGGATTACAAAGAATTCAACAGAAAAGATGGATAAGTAAACAATACAGGAGAGAAAAATGAAAAATCGTTTCAGGTATCCCGTAAGTAAGATCTGTTCCTTTACTTTGATTGAACTGTTGGTGGTTATTGCCATCATCGCCATTCTTGCCGGGATGCTTCTTCCCGCCTTGAACAAAGCAAGGATGATGGCGCAAAATATAAATTGCGCCAGCAATCAGAAACAGATCCTGCTTTTCCATCATCTTTACGCCGACTCCTATAAAGACTGGGCTATCGGAACATACTACAATGATAAAAGAGGTAAATATTCTACCGGAGAAGCTGCGTATGCCAACTTTGTGACCATGTATGGCAAATCTTACGGTGCATATAAAGGGCTGGGGATCGCAAATTGGAGATTTGGTGCAGGTCAGGCAGATAAAGTCAAATGGAAGATCCTGCGCTGTGAACGCCCGGTTGGGATGGCATGGAATATTTCCGCCGGCGGTGTGGATTTCACTACTTATGTTATTTGTGATGCTCTTTCCAACAGCGGTGCCTCCTCGGAACCTTATAAAAGACCGCTGGACTGGATCCGGGACAGAACATACGGCTTTTTCAAAATATCCAGTGTAAGATCTCCCTCTGTTCTCCATTATCAGAATTGTGCAAGGAGTTATTCTGATAACTATTTCCGTTACTGGCACAATAATCAGAGTATCATCGGCTGGGTGGACGGCCATGTAGAAGGAAAAAGACTTGTAGATATCCGTGGCTACAACCCTGCCAGCCGTCAGAATGAGGGGACTCCCTATATGGGAAGTTATCACGACCGCAGTCATTATCCCTGCAATATGCGGTCTGTAAAGACGCCCCGTCCCTGATATTGTATAAGTGTTGATGATTAGGAGAATATCGAAATGACCAGTTCTTTTAAGATTCGTGCTGCCCAGATTTATCTGGCAAGGCTTTCGCAGGAAAAAATAGAATATGTATTTTCCTATATTGATTTTATAGCAGAACACAACTACAATACTCTTTTTCTTTATCTTGCCCAGAAGATCCGGTGCAAAACTTATGATCCGGGGGAGGGTAAGGGATATACAAAAGATGAATTGCGTTCCATTGTGCAATACGCAAAGCAGAAAAATATCCTTGTCATTCCCGGGTTAAATCTTTTCGGACACGCTGAATTGATCCTGTCCCGACCGGAATATCAGGATATGGCGGAATTGCGGGACGGCATGGCGGGACGGGAACACTCCACAGAAAAACATGTATTCTGCCTTACCAGTCCGGCTGTCCGGAAGTTTGCAGCTTCTTTCCTTGAAGAAGTGTTGGAAATTTTTCCTTCTCCCTATATCCATATCGGTTGTGATGACGCTCTGGATGTGGGATACTGCAAAGATTGCAGAAAAAAAATCAAATCCTTTTCTGATGAAGAAGATCTTGTTCTTGAATATTTGCATTTTATCCGGGACATTGTTACGGTAAAGGGCGGCAGGCGCATGATGATCTGGGATGATCTTCTGCCCCTTTATTCCTCTCTGCCGGAGAAAATGGCAAAAGATGTGATCATCTGTTTATGGCAATATCATGAAAATGTACCGGAATACGGTTCCTATTGTTTCAACAGTACATTCAAAAATGCTTTGAAAGAGTATCGGGAGGCGGGCCATGATTGTATTGTCTGTCCTGCGGATTATACCTTCAATAATGCGGAAACATTCAGCTCCTACGGAGAAAATGAAAACGCGCTGGGGATCATCGTCACAGCCTGGCCGAAGTATTATTATACTCCGGAACAGACCCGTGTGACTATCGGGACACTCGGCTTGCTGTTAAGTGGAAAGTATCAGACTCTTGAAGACTCTTTCCGGGCGTGTCTGAAAGGGATTTTCGGCGATATGCCGGAGGATTTTATTGCCGCTGTTTATCATTTGCGCTCCTGCGGTTTTCCCTGCCGGGATGTTTCCAATATGAGTTCACTTGTGCGATTCCCCATGTTTGGACCGGTGGAAGCGGATATTGCCGGGATGCGTCTCATTTTTGAGATCCTTGAAAAATATAAAGGACAGTTTGAAGAGAATACACCTGCCTGGTACAGTTTTCAGGAATTTTACAGTGAGGCAAAATGTAAAGAACTCTCACTGCGTTCCAGGAAAGCAGCTTACCGGCTTTTCCATAATCTGAAAGGAGAGAAACTCTCCGATATAGCAGGTGCAGTGGATGAAGCCTATAGTGCCAAGCTGGAGGTTGCCCGGAAGATCCGCAATAAAGAATTGGCTTTTATGGTGGAAAAGCACCGGGATAATTTTAAATCGGTTCTGTTGGAACTGGAAAAAAAACTTACCATTCCCCATGCTCTCTGCCGGGTGATATTTGCTCTTCCTCTCACTTACGGTAATACCATTACAGGGTTCTATGCTGTTAAAGATGGAAAAGAGACGCTTATAAGCAAAGGCAATTTCAAGATCGCAAACACCGGATATGAGGCATATACTACTCATTTTGAATGGTATTTTATTCTGCCGGAAGATTTTGACGCTGACAGTATAAAAATAACGGCAGAAGGTTTTACCGGTACGGGAATAAGTTTTGTTCATATTATGACACCGCATGGAGAATATATACCCGACAGTATCAAATCTGTCACCGGGGAAGTCGCCAATTCCGCTTTCATTCTGGACAGAACCGATACATTTACCTATTTCGGCAATCCGGACGGGTTCCATGGTGCTGTTGACCGTAAGGTAAGTGAAACACTGCATACTCTTGTGTTGAATCTCAAAAAAGTAAAGTAATATTTTTCCGGGAGCAAGAATGAAAGACAAGTTCAGGATCAAAGCTGTCCAGATGGATCTGGCAAGACAGATGGAAAAAGTGGAATATATTTATTCCTTTATTGATTTTGCTGCAAAATATGGTTACAATACACTTTTCCTTTATCTGGAATGGCGCATACGCTGCAATACATTTGATATAGGGGAAAATCATGGTTATACCGGAGATGAATTGCGTTCCATTGTGGAATATGCCGCAAAAAAAGGTATGGATGTGATCCCGGGACTGGCTTTATTCGGTCATGCTGAACAGCTTTTACGGCTTCCGGAATACAGAAAATTTGCTGAATTGCGTTCCGGGGAAAATGGCAGAGAGCATCATAACGATCGGCAGGTATTCTGTCTTACAAATCCGGAAGTAAAAGAGTTCATTGCTTCTTTTTTGGAGGAAGTTCTGGAAATATTCCCTTCAAAATATATCCATGCCGGGTTTGATGAAGCTCTGGATGTAGGGTATTGTGAAGAGTGCAGGGAAAAGATCAATTACGATTTTGTTAAAGAGGAAAAACTGGTTCTTGATCATCTGCATTTTGTCCGGGATATTCTTGTAAAAAACAACCGCCGTATGATGATCTGGGATGATCTTCTTCCTTTGTATCCCTCTTTCATTAAGGATATGGCAAAGGATGTGATCATCTGTTCCTGGCAGTATCATCAGAATGTGCCGGAATACTACTCCTACTGCTTCAACTGTACTTTCAAAAATACTTTGAAAGAGTATAGAAATGCCGGGTTTGAGTGTATCGTTTCCACAGCAGATTTTTCCACTGTAAATAATGAAACATTCCTTTCTTACGCTGTACGGGAAAAGGCCATCGGCGCACTTGTCACTGCATGGAGCAAACATACTTTCACCCATGAACTTACAAAAATAACAACTGCTGCCGCCTCTTTGCTTATGAATGGCAGGGAAAAGGACATGAAAAATGCGTTCAGAAGAAGTGTGAAAGAACTTCTGGGGGAAAATATCCCGGAAGATTTGATAAGTGCCATTTATCAACTGCGTGCCGCAGGATACCGGATCAATGAGATCCAGAACATTGCTTCCATAAGTGCATTCCCGATTTTCGGTGTGGATGAAAGTAAAATTGCCGCCAATACTCTTGTGTGCGATGTGCTGAAAAAATATGAAAATATGTTTGAGGAAAATACTCCGGCATGGTATATATATCAGGAATTGTATTGTGATGCA
>JAFVRL010000288.1 GCA_017504325.1 Lentisphaeria bacterium
GGTTCCCCCGCACTGTTCCGGAGCCTTTACACCGCAAAGTTCACAAACCGTTGCGGTAAGATCGGCAATGGAATAGGGGGTATCATATTTTTTTCTGAAAGAATCAAAGACTTCTTTACTGCGGACAATATCAGACATTTCCGGCTCCTTTTTTATCTTTTAACAGCAACAACGCCAAAACAAGTTCACAACAATGGGAAAAGCAGGCAGCAGAGTCCCATAACTTTCCAACCCTTCAAGATCCATTGCTGCAACGCATTACTATACTCCATTCTGTGAAAAATACAACCCGGTATAAGGCAAAACCTGACAGCATTATTTACCTGTACCGGACAAATAAAATTTTTGCATCTTAATGGTAAAAATTTTATTTCCGGACTTGATTTTCTCTCTCCAGCCGTTAAATTTACTGTGGGAGATGCTCTTTCCGTATATAAATTTGTCATCTCCCGTGAATCAGAAGAAAACAGAAACGGTGGAACATGCCTGAAAAAAAACATAAATTATCCGTGATCATTCCCGTGTATAATGAAGAAACCACGGTGGGCTCCTTACTGGAAAAAGTGGTCTCCTCCTCCCCGGGGATCCCCATGGAACTGGTGATCGTCAATGACGGCTCCACGGACAGATCAGCAGAAAAGATCCGCTGTTTTCTGGAAAAACATGCTGCCTGTGATCCATCCATTTCCTTTCAATATCTGGAAAAAACCAACGGCGGAAAAGGGTCTGCTTTGAAAAAAGGGATCGCCGCAAGTTCCGGCAGTATTGTGATCATACAGGATGCGGATCTGGAGTATGATCCGGCAGATTATGTCAAATGCATCCGGCCCATCATGGAGGGCAGAACAAAAGTCGTTTACGGTTCACGGGAAGCGGAAAACCGCAACCGTTTCTATTCTGCGCCGTCCTTTTACCTGGGAGGGCTTGTCCTTTCCTTCTGGATGGATCTGCTCTATAACGCCACCCTTACCGATGAACCCACCTGTTACAAAACTTTTGATGGCGACCTTATCCGGTCTCTTAAAGTGGAAGGGAATAAATTTGACTGGGAAGTGGAGGTAACAAGTAAACTGCTCCGTCTGGGCTTTTCCATTATGGAAGTACCGGTTTCCTACTATCCCCGTAAACTGGACAGCGGTAAAAAGATCCGGGCAAAAGACGGTTTTCAGGGGTTGTGGACAGCTTTGAAGTGGCGTTTCAAATCCATAGCGGATCAGAAGAAAGCTCTTGCAGAGAGCAGGCAGGGGGCATGTTTCACCCGCTTCAGTACGACCCGTACAAAAACAGTATGGGCATTATGGGGTCTCCTTTTTCTTGCCCTGCTGCTGCGTCTTGCGTATGCACTTCCCCACATGGAGACAGCGATGCGTACGCCGGGACTTGAAGACAGATTCTACATAGAAACGACCGCTGCAGTCCGGAAACATTTCTGTAACTACTCTCCGGAAAAAAAGACAGTTGACTTTGTTGAGATCCGGAAAGCCCCTCTTTACGGCACATTTCTCTCCCTTTTTAAAAATGCGGGTGGAAACAGGATGCTGATGGCGGAACTTGCCGGATTGTTCCTTACTGTGCTTGCATTGTATGCTGTTTATGCCGGAGCATCTGCTCTGGGCGGCTGGAAGGCAGGGTTGTGGGCCTCCGGCTTATATACCCTTTCCCCGCTGCTGATCGCGGCAGCATTTCCCGGAGCGCCTTACTGGGGGATCACCCTTTTTCTGTTTCTGCTTTCCCTGCAGTTCTGTTTTGTTCTCCGTTTTCTCAAAACAGGCTTGCAGCCGGATCTCTTCTGTGCGGCAGTTGCCGGAGCATTGGCGGCACTTACGGATTCCCGCAATCTGTTCTGGAGTGTTCCTGTCATCCTTCTTATTCTGCTGTATAAAAACTTTTCCCTGCGCAGAAAAGCAGAATATATCTTTCTCCTTCTTCTGGTAAACCTTGTCATCCTTTTCCCGGCATTTGCCCTGAACAGGAATTTCTGCGGCGCATGGCGCATAGACGGAGAGTATTCCGACAGACTGTTCCTTTCTGCAATGCTCCTTTCCCTGAAAACCGACCGGGCGAACTTCGATACCAATTTCAGGAAAAACATCAGAGAGACATGGGAAAAAAGTAAAAAGGACTCCTCTTCAGGGAAAGTGGATGCCGGAACATATTTTGCCAGACGGGACAAAGAGATGTTCAGGATCATTTTTGCGCAACCTGCAGAATACGGCAAACTTCTTTTCAATAAAAATGTTCTGGTGCCTTTCCGGCAGGATCTGTATCAGAAGCAGGAACAATATGCTGCGGAAAAGTTCAAGGCATCCGGAAGAGGTCCGGTAAAAGGATTCATGCCCTTTGTAACTGTCCTCTCCTATGTTGTATGGCTTCTCACCATCCTCGGTATATCCTGGTTTGTCCTCCTTGATCCCTTCCGGAACAAAGGATTTGCTCTGCTTCTTCTGCTTTTGACCGGGGCATTTTATCTTCTGGAACCTGTTAGCAGCTCTTCCATACGCAATCAGATCTTTCTTCTGCCGTTTCTGCTGATGGTGGCTGGTGGCGGATTATCTTTCTTTTTTGAGTGTGTGAAAAACAATAGGAAAGAGAAGCCGGAAAATAAAATTTAATTTAAAAATAAAAAATATTTTGAAATAATAATTATTTCACACAATAAATATTATTTCCTTTGCGATTTATGGTCAGAAGAGGGAATTTTTTGAAGATCAAAATAGGAAAACTTACCCAAAAAGGAGAAGAAAAATGAAAAAAAACATCTGGAAAATCGCAACAGTATCTGTTACTCTCCTCGCCGTACAGTGTGCATTCGGGGGTCCGCCGCCCCCCCGTCACCACCACAAAGATGACGGAAGAGGAGTAAGACTTGCCACAGACATTGTAAATCTTGTTAAAGCAGTGGTCACCCCTGCCCCCGCGCCGGTCGTCGTTACAACGCCCGCTCCTGCTCCGGTTGTGGTAACAACGCCTCCAGCCACCATTACTTACGGTTATTACAACAATGTATATGTCCCCTGCTATAACGGCTGGTATTTCTACAACAATGTATGGTGCTGGGGCGGTCACGGCCGCCGTCCGCCCCATCCCCCTGCCTGGCGTCCTCCCCACAGACATCACAGACCGGCACCTCCTCCGCCTCCCCGCAGACCCGCTTACAGACCTGTACCTCCCAGACCGGCACCTGCCAGACCTGCTCCTGCCAGACCCGCTCCCCGAAGACATAATAGCGGTCACGGCGGAAGACGCTGAATAAAAATATGATCTATGAAACGGGGCTGCTGCAAAAAGAAATATTTTGCGGCAGCCCCGTTTGTTTTGAGAATTACAGCAGTACAGGAAAAGTTCTGTACCGGAAGGATTCAGAAAATCACTTCATTTTACCGTTCAACGGCAAAATACGGAAATTTTTATAATCATGATTCCGTATTCCGTCAGCAGAAACGATCTCTTTCTGAATATAATTGCAGGAACGTACAATGTTCAGTTTAAAAACTTCCTTCCCTGTAAATTTCTTTTTATTGAAATCCGATGCAGGGATCTTCATTTCCATAACGTAGAAGGAGGGATATTTCTTTACCTTATACTGTATTTTTGATGTAAAACTTCTGTCAAATTTTGTTCCGGCTTTCCCGTCATACAGAATGCCCGCAGTATTGAGGACATAATGATTATGGGTCATTGCTTTTACTTTCCGGGAATATTCCCCAAGCATGATCTCAAAACCGTCATCCTCCCAGACTGCCCCGTCATGTTTCACAGCTTTTTCTTTAAAGACATACCCTTTTTTAATGTAGTCTGTCCCTGCCATGATCCCGATATAGATAAAGTCAGAGTCATACATCACCTTTACAGAAGTTTTTCCGGAAGGGGCATTACCGGCAAAAGTCACAAAAGAATCCACCTCCTGTGCCTTCTTCCACTCCTCTTCATCCAGGCTTCCGTCGATTACGATCTCTCCTGTTTTTTTCCGTACAGGGAATGTTGAAGGAAATTTATTCTTCCAGAATTTTTCAAGGGTCTTTACCGTTTCTTCCACAAGTTTATCTCCGCCCTTCCAGGAAACATAATTGCTGAAGCGGTCGGAACCGTAGCCTTTATTTTCCACAGAACGTTTTGTAGCAAGATAGCCGCACAGTTCATTTCCTTCCGTTCCGGCAAGTTCCACAACAAAAGTCTGGATAAAGGGGCTTCTTCCCTGAATACGGTGCATATAATCCTGATAGAGTTCAAAGGGATTGCCTGCAAAGGCGATATTGCCGATACTTATTACATCAATGCTTGCTTTGAAAGGGATCTTTTTCTGCAATGTATTGTATCTTTCAATGATTCTTTTATAACGGCTTCTTGTGGAAACAAGACGGGAATTCGTCCACAACGCTTTTGCAGGATCCCTGTCATCTTTCATAAAAGGAACTTTTTTCAATGCTTCCAGTTCCTTTACCGCACTTTCATAATCTGCTTTTGTTACTTCTCTCCGGGGAAGTTCCACAGTCTTTCTTTCGTGCTGTACATCCGCCTGGAAAAAGATCTCATTTTTTGCCCAGGAATAAACTTCATCAAAGGCGGAAGAGATCTTTTCCGCCGCCTGGATACGGGCAAGTTCATCCTGGATATATTCTCTGTTTCTCCCGTATTTCAGAAGATAACGGCGGTTTCTTGCCCCTTTGCCCAGAAGAAGCACAGGAGCAGTATCGCCAGCGGCACTGCACTGGGGAAGGATAAAGATATTGCCGTATTTTTTGCGGATCATCTCTCTTGTTTCGTGCCAGTAGTCCGCAGAAAGTTTTTCCAGCCGGGAGGAGTTCTGGGAAGGACATCCGATATTGATAATGGAGCCGGTAAGATTTTTATCCTTATCAAAGGTGAAAAGGAAATTTACTTTGGGATCCGCCCCCCCTTCAAACCCGTAGAACATATCATCCTGTGTACTTCCATACAGTTTGGCGTGTCCGTGGACTCCGTGCAGAGAATCCTGCTTCACCCCTTTTCTTTTGGAAACATCATCTTTATAAACAGATCTTCTGTTATAACCCACAGGAGCATAGCCGTATCCGTAAGCAAAACCGCCCTCTTTACGGTTTTCCCAGGCTTTACAGATCATTCCGGCAATTTTTTCTGTAAGAAACGCTCTGTAAATAGCACTCTTTGTTACTTTCAGACTGGAAGGAGTCCGGAAAAGATTTCCCTTATGTTCAGAAAGAGGCACAACAGAAGTGACTTTTGATATAACAGGAGCAGCATGGGTATGGGTGACATTGAAAAGGAGAGATCCAGCCGGAATGGCGGCATTGCGTTTTTTGACAGCAGAAGTGATCTCTTCCAGAAGACCGCCGCCTGCTCCGGTAAGATCGGCAGACACAAAACAGACACTTTCTTTCCCATTGTCGATCCATAATGCGGTTGCGGTAATGGGATCATGGATCCCTTTGGAGATCCTTGCATGGAACTGCCCCTGAATAAGCACAGGTTCTGTTGTGGAAATATCTGTGGATGCCCAGCCGATCTTGAGTGCATTTCCCTTTTTTGTTTTTCCGCACACGCTATTTTCCTTACAGAGAGTGGAACATCCTGTAATGGCAAAAAGCATTACTGCCATCACTAAAAGAATCAGCTTTTTCATTTTTCTTCCCCTGTTAAAAATAACGGACAGAGATCCTTCCCTGCCCGTTACAGATTTTATTTATGCTCTTTTATCCAGAGTTTATTTAATGATTTCAAAGTTTTTTCCACAAGTTCATTGCCCCCTTTCCAGGAAACAAGATTGCAGTACATGGAAGCACTGTACCCCCGGTTGAGGAATCCCCGTTTGGTGGCAAGGTAAGTTCCGCCGCCTTCTCCGGAAACTCCTGCAAGCTGGACGATGAAGGTCTGCATAAAGGGACTTCTTCCCTGAATACGGTGCTGGAAGTCGATATACAGTTCAAACTGATTGGAGGCAAAAGCAATATCCCCGATACTCAAAACATGAGCCTGTGTGGCATATTTTGTACTTTCCTTCTGTTCTTCCCACCGTTTGATGATTCCTTTACAGCGGTTTCTTTCGGAAAGGAGTTTGCAGTTTTCTTTCAAAGTCAACTGGGGATCGGTTCCCTCCTCCTCTTTTATGAAGGACTGTTTATTGAGTTCTTCCAGACGGGAAACGGACAAATCATAATCTGCTTTACTGATCAAGCGTTTGGATAATTTAAGATCCAGCACCTCATGGTGGATGGGGGCAGATTTGATCAGATCTTTTTTCGCCCAGGAATAGACCTCTTCCACACTTGCAGCAATCCTTTCAGCAATATCCCGTCTGCGGAATTCTTCGGTGAAAAGTTCTCTTTCTCTCCCGTATTTCAAAGCATATCTGCGGTACTCCGCTTTCACATAATGGAGCTGACGGGGGGAAAGATCCCCTCCTGCCGCCGCCTGGGGAAGAATGAAAATATTACCGAATTTCTTACGGATGGCTTCTCTTGTTTCATGCCAGAAAGAGGCGGAAAGTTTATAGATGCCTTCAGAATTCTGGGAGGGACAGGGGACATTGACGATGACACCTGTAAGTTTTTTCTTTTCGTCAAAGGTGAAAAGAAGATTGGTGAAAGAATCCGCTCCGCCTTCATAGCCGGAAAATTTATCATCCGAAGTTTTTCCATACATCACAGCGTGTCCGTTCACCCCGTGGGTGGAGTTGTTCACAGCTCCGGGGCGTTTGGAAACATCATCCGTATAAAGGACGCGTCTGCTGTGGGCTACAACGGCATACCCGTAACCGTAGGCGATCGCCCCGTGAGAGCGTTTTTCCCAGGCTTCACATACGGCAGAAGCTATTTTATTTACCATAAATTTCCGGTATTCCAATCCATCCATGATCTCTATGGAGGTGGGAACCGGTACATCCCCATCCAATGTTCCGTCTGCACCGGTAACATTGTCCTTATGGAACCCCGGACCGGTATGGGTGTGGGTCACATTGAGAAGGATCTTTTCAACAGGAATATCCCCATTGCGTTTTGCCACTTCCTCTTTTATGGCATCTGTAAGCCCGCCCCGGCAGGTCACAAGGTCGATGGAAAGGAAACAGACATCATCCTTTCCGTTGCTGATCCAGAGAGCGGTAGCAGTAATGGGGTCAAGGATCCCTGTGGAAATACGCATATGGAACTGTCCGGGAAGATTAATAGGTCCTTCTGTAGAAATATCCGCGGATGCCCAGCCGATAGAAAGAAGATTTTTTTCCATGATGATTTTCCTCTGTTATTTTCTTAAAGTTTCTGAATGAGATAATGGACGGAGGGATAGTCCCCGCCGATGGTAAATCTGATTTTGCCGTTTTCTGTTACAGGAGAAGCACTCCCCACCTGCATACCGTTGTCGCCAATGGCATCCACACGGAAAATTCCTGTATTGTTTTCGATCTCGATCTCCGCTTCAATAACTTCCGCTTCAATGGGACCGTGACCTTTGGAATACTGGACGGTATGATCGTCATTATACTGTGCATCCGTATTGTCACA
>JAFVRL010000289.1 GCA_017504325.1 Lentisphaeria bacterium
GCAGGGGGAATGGTCTCTTCTCCTGAAGAGTCAGTATGCTCCGGCGGCAATGAGAAGCATAGCTCTTTCGGCAACGATTTCCATTGCTGTAACAATTATTCTTACCGTCATTACCTTTTTTGCCGGAAGATTCTATTGTTCTTTACTCTGTCCTCTGGGTACATGGCAGGAACTTGTCACATTTGTCCCCACAAAATGCGGTAAAGAAAAAGATTTCCGCAAAACACGCCTTCTCATTGCCGGTTTCGTATTCGGGCTTCTGATCGTTTCCTGCAATCTGGGTTTTCTTCTCCTTGATCCCTATTCTCTCTTCGGGAGGATGGTGCGTGCCTTTTCTGTTTCATCCATTGTGATCTTCCTTGTTATCACCATATTGACAGTATGGAAAAAGAGATTTTTCTGTTCCTCCGTCTGTCCGGTGGGGACACTTCTGGGCTGTTTGCGGAAAAAGGGGTATATAAACTGCAATTCAATGAAAAGTGTGTGAAGTGCGGCAAATGTGTAAAAAACTGTCCCGCAGGGTGTATGGATACGGCAACAGGCTTCATTGATAACGGAAGATGCGTGAGATGTCTGAAATGTATGAGCGTGTGTCCTGTTGAGGGGCTCTCCTTCAGCAGAAAACCTCTTCCCGGTCCGCAGGATGATTCCCGGAGAAAATTCCTTGTGGACGGCAGCATTTTTGTGGGGGGAATGATCCTTGGGAAGATCGCTTCCTCCATTGCGGCAAAATACAGTAAAAGTCTTGCATATCCGGCAACAGAGATCCTGCCACCCGGGGCTGGTTCCCTTACAGAATATTTCAGAAAATGTACCGCCTGTCAGGCGTGTACTGCCGTCTGTCCGGAAAAAATCATTCTTCCGGCAAAAGGTGGGACGGGGCCTGTGTCACTGGATCTTTCCGGAAAAGGAGCGTGCAGATTTGATTGCAGAAAATGTATTGAGGCATGTCCCACAGGAGCATTGAAAGATCTCACACTTAACGAAAAACGATCCTGTAAAATAGCATTGGCAGTCCATCTTCCGCAAAACTGTATTGCTTTTCAGGATGAGGAACAGTGCGGACTTTGTGCCGATGCCTGTCCGGTAAAAGCTATTACTTTACGGAAAAACGGCACTCCCAGACCGGTAAAGAAGGAATTATGTATCGGCTGCGGAGCGTGTCTGAAAGCGTGTCCGGCAAGTCCTGCGGCAATTAAAATAGATCCCATTCCCCGGCAGATCCTTGTTAAAAAAATCGCTTTGAATAATGAAAAATAACAGAATGAACCAACTTATATAAAAAGGAGTTTTTATAATGAAAAAATATTTTATTTTCTCCATATTCCTTTGCCTTTGCCTCCTTCTTTCCGCCTGCTGTACCGGGAGAAAAGGTACGGAGTATGATAAAGCAAAACAGTTGATCCGGGAGGGAAAAGCAGAATGTATCCTTCTGCGGGAGGGAAAGATCCTTCATATCGAAAAAGGAAGAGGGGTAAGTCCCCTTCTTGCCATGTCGAAAAAATATGACAGAGAAATGGCTGGCGGCGAGATCGTGGATAAAATCATAGGCAGGGCGGCGGCAGCTATTGCCATCAATGGAAAAGTAAAATATGTTCACGCTCTGATCATAAGTGAAGATGCTGTGGAATTTCTGAAAAAACATGATATATCCTGTTCCTGGGATCTGAAAGTAAAACGGATCCTCAACCGCACCCGCACAGATCTGTGTCCTCTGGAAAAGAGTGTGGAAGGGATCCATGACCCGGTAAAGGCACAGAAAGCATTGGAAGCAAAGATAAGGCAGATGATGAAAAAAAAATGAGCAGTATTTTTTTTCTCTCCAGAAAAAAATAACAAAAATAAGGAGAAAAGTATGGACAGACGGGAATTTTTAAAGACTCTGGCAGGTGTTGCTGCGTTGGCCCCCCTCGCCCACCTTTCCGCAAAAACCGGTATGGATAAAGTGCCGGAAGGGATCAGAAAATCAGGGAAAGTAGATAGAAGGAAGTATAAAGATACGGCTGTTTCCCTTCCTCTTCTGGGCTTCGGCATGATGCGGCTCCCCCGTTTGAAGAATGGTAAGATCAATGAAAAACTTGCAGCGGAAATGGTGGACAAGGCATTGAAAAATGGTCTCAACCACTTTGATACTGCCCACATGTATCACCGGGGGGACAGTGAAAGATTCATCGGGAAGGTATTGAGCAGATACCCCCGGGAAAGTTATACTCTTGCCAGCAAAATGCCCTGGTATGCCAAAGATGCCGCAGGCGTGGAAAAGATCTTCAATGAACAGTTGAAACGGTGTAATACTCCCTATTTTGACTTTTATATGATCCACTCTCTGGGCAGAAAAAACTGGGCGACCGCAGAAAGATTGAAAACATACGATTTTCTCCAAAAGATGAAAAAAGAGGGGAAGATCCGGCATCTGGGCTTCTCCTTCCATGACAAGCCGGAGGTATTGGAAGAGATCGTTAAAGCAAAGAAATGGGATTTTGCCCTGATCCAGATCAATGCTCTGGACTGGAAAAATTATAAATCAAAAGAACAGTATGAGATCCTGACAAAGAACAATATTCCGGTCATGGTCATGGAACCCCTGCGGGGAGGATCCCTTACGAAACTCAATAAACATGCCACAGAGATCCTGAAGAACAAAAATAAAGATGCATCCATCGCCTCCTGGATGTTCCGCTTTGCGGGAAGTCTGCCCAATGTATTATGTGTTCTTTCCGGCATGAGCAGAATGGAACATCTGGAAGAAAATATAAAGACTTTCACTTCTTTCAAACCTCTTACAGAAGCGGAACGCACCACACTTGCTCTTGCCATTGGAGCGTATCAGAAACGCCTTGCCGTTCCCTGTACAGCCTGCCGGTATTGTCTGCCCTGCCCCACAGGAGTCAATATTCCCGCCATATTCACCTTTTACAATGAATACAAACTGGATGGGGACAGAAAAGCATTTCTCAAAAAGATCAAAAATCTTCCGGCGGAAACAGGTCCGGAAGAGTGTGTGAATTGCGGAAAATGTATGAAACACTGTCCCCAGCATATCCAGATCCCGTCTGCCCCGGATGGATTCCAGTGGTGGTCAAGGCCACACTCACCCAGAGCCACAAGCTTTCCC
>JAFVRL010000290.1 GCA_017504325.1 Lentisphaeria bacterium
CATGGAATGGAAATATTTTCTGGATACGGTAAACAGCAGATATGTAGGGATCTACTTTGACGCAGGAAACGCCTGTCTTAACGGCCGCCCGCAGGACTACCCGGAAATTCTGGGAGAATACATCAAAGCTGTCCACCTGAAAAACTTTGAAGAAAGCGATTGTGCCGGAGGTCTTCACGGATTCGGGGATGATCTCCATAAAGGGGTTCTGGATTATCCCGCATTGTTTGCGGAACTGGATAAGATCGGTTACAAAGGCACATTCACTGTGGAAATGATCCCCTTCTCCCGTCTGCCGGATCTGGTTCTGCCGGATCAGGCTCTTGCCGAAAAGGTGACAGAACAGCTCCTTGCGCTGTAAAAAATATTTGAAAAAGTATATTTTGCCATTATATTAATCCTGCTGTATGCTCTCTCATGCAGCAGGATTTTTTTGCAGGAGAAATTATGAAAAAAGTGGAATTGATCGTTATCGGACTTGACGGAGCCGTAAGCAATTATATTGTCAAAAAAGCAGCAAAGGGGATATTGCCCAATTTTGCCGGACTTCTGAAAAGAGGGACCCTTCTTTCCGATCTGCGCCCGCCCCATCCAACCATTACCCCGGTATGCTGGAGTGCATTTATGACTGGAGCGTCTCCCGAAGCAAACGGGATCATTTCCGATCAACTGCATCTTCCCGGAACCCATTTATCTGAAACCGTTTCCGCATATCACGGAAATTATCTCACAGCAGAAAGATTCTGGGAAAGTGCCGCAAAAGCAGGGAAAACATCTCTCATAGATACTCTTCCTGTTTCCGCGCCCGTAAAAAGCCCCCTTGTGCGTCAAGTGGAAGGAACTTCCTGCAATCCGGGACGCATGATCCTGCCTGACGGAACAAAAGAATATACAGACATTCCCCAGCAGGTCTGGCTTTTTGATAAAAACAATATTCCGGTACAGAAACTGGAAAACTGTATATTTCCCTCTTCAAAAGCAGAACTCATTGAAAAGGGGAAATACCTTCTGCATACTTCCATGACTCTCCCGGAATGTAATTATCACAAGTTTCTCCCCTTTTTCTGGGAGGTGGAAGAAAAGGAAAATACCTTTTTTCTCGTTACGGAAGATAAAAAGATCCCCCTCCTTCCGGGGGAATGGTCGTTGCCTGTCACACGAAAACTTCTTACAGAAAATGGAGAAAAACTACCTCTCACCTTCCGTTTCTCATTACGGAAACTGGAGAAAGGCACTCTTCTTTTCGCATCGGCAGGGTGTTACATCAAAGAAAGGATCTTTCCGGAATCCTTTGCAGAACTTTTTGAAGATATGCCACCCACTCCTGTTCACAAGGAATATATTTTTTTCAATGATCCGATCCTGCACCCATTGTGCATAGATTCCTGGCTCTTCCACAATGAATGGCATAAAGAAATGTTCCGCAGGGCGTTGAAACAGGAAAAAAGCAATATTCTTGTCACCTATATGGGGGATATTGATACGGTCAATCATCTGGCATGGTCCAAATATGCAAGGGCAAAAGAGAGCAGTAAAGAAGAGTACTCACGAATTGAAAAATATGTGGAGGAGATCTATAAGGCTGCCGATGATTATATAGGATTCTTTCTGGACGGGATCGCAGAAGAAGATACAAATATTCTTGTTCTTTCCGATCACGGTTCCATCGGGGTAAAACAGGAAAGAAGCATCAATCTTGCCTTGCATAAAGGGGGATTGCTGGAATTTTCCGATACGGAAAAGCGAGTGATCGACTGGAAACATACCAAAGCAGCCCTTTGCGGATGCGGTCATATTTTTGTCAATCTTCAAGGCAGGGAAAAAGAAGGGATCGTTCCGCAGGAAGAGTATGAAAAAACTGTTGACAGGATCATTACCGCCCTACAGGATCATTGCAGAAATGAAGACGGAACTTCTTATCTTGCTTTTGCAGTCCGTAAAAAAGAGGCGGGATTTTTCGGTCTCGGCGGAGAATATTGCGGAGATGTGGTCTATGGGTTGACCGCAGGAGATCACGCTTCCACCGTTCATGCAGAACAGATCCCCACGGCGGAAAATACCTTCGGCAGTATGCGTTCAACTGGTATTCTTGCCGGTAAAAACATCAAAAAAGATTTTGTATTGGAAAAAGGGGTATTTCTCACAGATCTTGCCCCCACCTTGTGTCATTTGCTCAAAGTCCCGCCACCGGCTCAAGGTAACGGAAGGATCCTTTATGAGATCATGGAAGAAGAAAATAAATGAGATTCCTGAAAAGATTTTTCATTTTGTACTTGACAGACCTCCCATTGTATGATAAAGTTAATGTCTGAAAATCCATGGGGGGATGATTATGAAGAATGAAATAACCTTTTTACAATCTTTTGATCCGGGAATCGAAGGGATCAGATTTTCTCTTGACAGAAAAATAAATCCGGCACAGGTGAAAAAATTGTATGATTTTGTCTCCTGGCTGGATGGAAACGAAACAGAAGAAACTGTTGAAAAAATGTTTCTGAATTCCTACGCTGTGGCAAGTGCTTACAACAGCGAAAATGGGGAACTTGCCGGATTTTTCCGGGCTTTATCCGATGGTGTGGGCGATGCCTATATGGTGGATCTGCTTGTGCATCCCTCTTACCGGAAACGGGGGATCGGCAAAGCACTTGTAAAACTTTTATCCTCTTTTCTGAAAGAACAGGGGATCACATGGATCGTCTGTATCGGAGTTCCGGGAACAGAAAAATTTTATTGCGACTGCGGCGGAAAAGTAATGGAAAAACATATTCCACTGCGTTTTCTTGAGGAGGAATGACTATGGATGACAAATCATATCCTGCCTTTCTTCCGGAAGATTTCAGAGATATAACAAAGGAAAGCATCCATATTCTGCGTCCTTTTCTCATAAATTCCAAAGAGGAGAGCTGTGAGTTTTCCCTGACAAATCTTTATGCCTGGAAAGATTACTGCAAAACAAAATTTCAGATATATCATGACCGTTTATATATCTGGTTTTCAGATGTGGATCTTCTTATTTTTACCACAGACAGAAATAAAAATAATGAACCTGCCGCAATGGAACTGTATATAGTTTCACAGGCAATGAAAAAGGCGGGTCATAAAGGCGTTTTCTATCAGGTACGGAAGGAAACCATAGAAAATGATCCCTCCTTTTCTGAATTTTTCCATATTGAAGGTTGCAAAGAAGAGACGGCAGAATATATTTACGATATAAAGAAACTTTCTCTGCTTCCCGGTCAGACGCTTGGAAAAAAACGCAATCTCATCCATC
>JAFVRL010000026.1 GCA_017504325.1 Lentisphaeria bacterium
CGAAAGAGTTTGACTGCACAAAAGGAAAAAGTGAGGGGGATAGGGGAGAGAAAAAAGCAAAATGCGTTTGTCTCTCCCCTGAAGGTTGCCCAAAACAGGATAAAGAAGTATTTTTGAAAAAATCTGACAAAATCACTTTTTAAAAAGCAGATTTCTTTACGCACATAATTTTGTAAAAATATGCCATTTTTACAAAATTATGGGATAGCTGTGCAGGAATAATGGAAAAATGCTTTTTTTTCTGTCTTGAAATAACGGAGGATAATGGTATATTAGTTGGAAAATAAGCGTTTTTATTGTAATAAAAAGGAGTTGATCAAATGAAAAAACTTTCTGTTGCAGTTACCGGATGCTCTCTGGTGGATTCCCTCTACGCAAATGTGAATACCTCTGCCGGTGCTTTTCAGTCCCTCCGTTCAAAGAAAAACGGTGACGGCGGTCTGAAGGAAGGGGAACTTACTTTTGCCGATGCTCTGGAAAAATTCAGCGGCAAAAAATATGATAAGATCCTGGAAGCTCTCACCAACGGTGAAAAGCCCACAGCCAGAAATCTGGGAGGTCCTGCCATCGTCGGTGCCATCAATGCTGCCCAGGCTCTCTACTCTCTGCCTGTGGAGTTCTCCTTCTATGGCGCAACCGGAAAAGATGAAAAAGGTAAATTCATCCGTTCCATCATCAAAAAGACTCCTGTGGATATTAAAAACTATGTGGAAGTAAAGGGCGATACCCCCGGTACAGATGTGATCTCCGATCCCGCCGCAAATAACGGCAAAGGGGAACGCACCTTCATTAATACCATCGGTGCCTGTTACAACTATACCCCCTCCGATCTTCCGGAAAGTTTCTATAAATCCGACATCGTCTGGGTGGGAGCTACTGCCCTTGTTCCCGGGCTTCACACGAAACTCTCCTCCATTCTGAAAAAAGCCAAAAAGAATGGAGCTGTCACCATCGTCAATACCGTTTATGACTTCATCAATGAAAGAAAGAATCCTGATAAAGCATGGCCCATGGGCGATGGCGTGGAAGCATACAAATATATCGACCTTCTTCTTATGGACTGGGAAGAAGCCCGCCGTCTTTCCGGAAAAGAATTTTTCGGTGAGATCATGGGCATTTTCATGGAATCCGGCGTAGGAGCTTTTGCCATTACCAGAGGCGCACACGCTTTCTTTGTATGGAGCAGCGGAAAGATCTTTTCTGAAGTGGAACTTACCGAAATGCCTGTTTCCGCCAAAGTGGATGAGATCCTTGCCGCCCATCCGGAAAAGAAGGGCGATACCACCGGATGCGGTGACAACTTTGCCGGTGGATTCGTTTCCTCTCTCCTGCGTCAGCTTGCCAATGGAAAAGAACCCGGGACACTGGATATTTACGATGCGTCCGCATGGGCTGCCGCTTCCGGCGGATTTGCCATCTTTACTGTGGGCGGAACCTACATCGAAAAGAAAAAAGGCGAAAAACAGGCAAAATTGCAGGAATTGCGTGATGCCTACATGCTTCAGATCAACCGTGTCTGATGAGTAAGCCTTATACAGAAGAATTTCTTGCCTCCCTTTTCCGCAGATATGCCCCTTTTCCGGGGGCAAAAGCGGGGATCGTCGGGTATGGCACATTCGGGAAAAGAGTTGCCGGATGTGCCGAAAATACTTCCATGCACGTGTTGTTGTGTGATCCATTGCTCCAGCAGGCGGAAAGTGAGGACGTCTTTGATGCGTTTCAGGAATCCTGGGGCAACGGTATGGGCCGCTGTTACTATTCCGATACTCTTACAGAAACTTTTTTCCCTCTTTCATTTCTTATAAAGGAATGTGACATCCTTTCCATCCAAATCCCGGAAAATGAAGAGAATATTTCTCTCATTACCCCGGAAATTTTTTCTCAAATGAAACCTCACGCCCTTGTTTTCAATTTTTCTTCAAAAAGAATCGTTCCCTTTGAGGATGAAAGGATCCTTTTTTTCGGTGAAGAATCATGAAGATCTTTGCCGCCCCGTTACAGGGGTATACGGATCGTTTTTTCCGTAATGCCCATTTTGCTGAAATAGGCGGGATCGAGGAATATTATACCCCTTTTCTCCGTATGGAACAGAATTCTATCCGGGAAAAGGAACTTTCCGATGTGGAAAAAGAAAAGAATCTTTCCCCGGAGACTGTTCCCCAGATCCTTGTGAAAAGCGGTGCGGAACTTGCCTTTTTTGCAGAAGAACTGGGCAATAAAGGCAAATGGAAAAGGCTTGATCTCAACTTTGGCTGTCCTTATGTTCCCGTAGTGAAAAAGGGATATGGGGCAGGGGTGCTTGAAGACAGAAGGGTTGTGGAAGAAATTTTGAAGGAAACGGAAAAATTCCCCCATATTACTTTTTCTGTAAAGTGCAGACTTCCGGAAAAGGATGAGAATATACTGCATATATTGCAGGATCACAAGTTGAAACATATTGTTCTGCATCCCCGGAAAGCCAGTCAGGAATATAAAGGAAGTGCAGATAAAGAAGCCTTTTACAGGTTCCTTGCTTACGGAGGAAAGAATCCTCTTATCTATAA
>JAFVRL010000291.1 GCA_017504325.1 Lentisphaeria bacterium
GCATACCGGGTATATCGTCAGAGAATATATGTTCCATATTTTCTTTCATTCTTTTTCCCCTCCTTCATTTTTTCCGGGCACAGCAGGATTTTTTTCCTTCTTTTTTTCCATTTCCTTTGAAAAAGTACAAAGATCTCTGAATTCAGGATCAAACATCACATCCGGAAATTTTACGCCCCGCAATACACTGGATGGCATTTTCCGGAAAAGATCGGCATAATCGTCATATTTTATTTTTTTGTCCGGATCGCCTCTGAAAAGTTTTTCTTTCATTTCATTCAGTTCCCCGGCTATTTGCCATACTTTTTCCTCTGCCTGACCCAGAATGGTATCCATATCCTCCCAGATTATGATATCTGTAGAAGTGACTGCCTTGGGTAAATTGAAATAGCCGCACTTTATTTGCATATTTTCCAGATCCAGAAACGGATATTTTTTTGTGAAGAACGGATCTTTTCTCAAAAGAATGGCATATAAGGGCAGCTGCAGAGAGATAAATTCTTTTTCTGCCTTTCCCTTGCAATGGGCATCCTCCGGCTTCAGTGCCTTATTGGAGGTCTTGAAATCCAGTACCTGCAGTATTTTCTTATCTCTGGAGACCGCAATGCGGTCGATCCTTCCGGCTATATCCAGTCCGGCAAAATGGATCACGCCTTCCCCGCCTTCCTCTTCTCTGCCCCCCAGAGTATATTCCTGACACAATAAAGAATACTCTTTCTCATTTTGAAGCAGGACGGGTGCGGCAGCATAAAGCCTCTGTAAAATAAGATCTTTCTGCAGATCCACAAGGAAAGGAAGTTTTTCGCCGTAATTTCTGTAAAGATACTTTTCCAGGATCTCTTTCATCTTTTCCTGCAGGGGATATATTTCTTTATATCCACCCGGCGGCAATGATTCAAAAACATGGTGACAGGCGTTACCGAATGCAAGGTCGTCCAGCTCTCTGGAAGAGTAATCCTCCACATCCATGTGCATGATATGTTTCAGGAAAAAGTACAGCGGGCTTTCCAGATAGGTGGCAAATGAGGTGACAGAGATCCGGATATTTTCCAGTTTGTTCAGATATTTTTCCACCGGAATACGGAAATAAAAGTTGTTGTCTGAAGAAATTTCTTCCCGTTTCCGTTCCGGCATGGGAACCGGGGCTGAAAAAAGAAGTCCGGCTTTGGAAAGCATACTTTCCATCTTCCCGCGGAAAAGAAATTGTGAAAACCGTACCGGTGTTCCGTCTGCGGAAAATTTAGAGGCGAAAAATCTCACTTTCCCCCCTTTATTTCTTCTGCGGACAATGCTTTCATAAAGGTAAAAGGCATCTCTTGCCGCTCTGTGGGCATTGCCGGGCAATCCCAGAGCCAGACGCTGGGAATCATTGATAAAGGGGTTCGGTTCGATCCTTTCCGGGACGAGACCTTCACTCATTCCGCAGATCAGCAGTTCCGGTGCTTCCAGATTGGGCAGTTCCAGGAAACCGTGGATCTCCACTCTGTCTCTGGAAAGTTCACCGTATAAAACATCCGATTGCATCATATTTTCCAGAAGAGAATAAAATTCTTCCGGAGAAAGGTCTTTCAATATGCTGCTGGAAACACATTTTTTCAAAAAGTTTTCCAGATGGACTGCCTGTGCTTCAAAAGAGATATTCTGTGTGTCTTTTCTGTCAAAGGCAATACTGTATATTTCTGTCAGGACTTCTGCAAGGTTTTCGGCAAGAACGCCTTTTGCAGTGAGTTTTTCCCGGATCTGTATGGCTTTTTCCAGAACTCTTTTCATATTTTCATTTGCAAAGGCAGTTGCAGAAGGGAGATCATCCGGCAGATGATCCAGCATAAGAGTATCCAATGCTGCCAGAAGGTCATTGCCTTTGACAGAGGAAACTGAACTGCTGTAAAGCAGAAAATCCTCATGCCGGATCAATGCCCGGAAAGATTCCATGCCGCCCTCCCGGAGAAATCCGGTCAGAAGCCGCAGAAGTTTTCCCACTCTTGTTTTTCCGAAGAATGTGCCGGCGGGATCATAGATCTGGATATTTTTTCCGCCGAATTTCTGCAATTCTTCTCTAAAACCGGACATAAGGGAGGCATCCGCACAGGCAATGGCGCAATGATTATTTTCCATATATCCTTTTCTGCCTGCGACTGCAACAGCAAGTTTTGCCAGATCAGAGGCTTTTTCCGTGTGGAAAAATGTTTCTTCATCTTTTCCCTGTTCAAAAGCAATATTTTCCCATTTTTCCGGCACAGGATTGCCCCATTCATCAAAATATTCCTCCATGGAAGAATGTGCCTGTATCCAGATTTCCACTTCTCCTGAATCTGCAAAATTTTCCAGTCGCGCCTGTACGGCAGGCAGAAGACCGGGTACACCGCAGACAATGATTTTTCTGATCCCGGCAAAACCGTTTCCGCTGTTGGCAAAAACCTCCTCTTTGGTTTGGGGCATGGTGAAATGCAAAAGGGAAAACCGGTCAATAAGTCCATAGGAGGCAAGTCTATCATTACAGAGTTTTTCCAGTTCCCGTATCTCTTTTCTGCGTTCCGCATCTATTGCCGGAGTTCTGGCAATGGCATCCTCCAGCGTGATTCCGCCAAGACTCAATTCCTTCAGAAAATTCCCCAGCATTCTGCCCAGATAAAAACATTCAGAAAAGGATGGGCGCTTGTCCCCGGTAAAAAGAGCGGGATATTTTCTGTGATCGCAGGAGGCAAGCACTCTTGCCCGGATGATGGCAGATTCCTCTTCTGTTGCCGCCTTTGTCAGATCCCTGTCTTTTTCCAGAAATCTGCCCTGTGTCATTACTTCCGGTGGAAAAAGTCCCTCCGGTACATTCTGGGCAAGATGTCTGTAAAATTCCCGTACAGCAAAACTGCCGGGCAGGATCAGTAAGGTAGAGCTGTAATCCTGTCCGGATACAGCTTTTTCCTCTTCAAGAAGCTTTTTTGCCGCAAGAAAAGGCAGTGCGCCTTCAAAACCTAAAAATACCTGTTTTTTCATAAAAATCGTACTCTTTGCACTTGTTGCTGTATTTGTTGACCAGAGGATTGGGAATATGAGGATATCTTTGTTGCAAACAGTATAATCCGGTTTGAGTTCCCTGTTGAGTTTTTTGACAGAAGGACAACATTCAATACATATCCGGATGAAAAAATACTGAAGAGATCACTTTCAAACATGATACTTATTTCTTTATCTTTCATCAGAAACTCCATTGAACAAGTCATTTATCGGGGGCTTGCAGTATCTGTAAAACTTTTTTACACCTTTTTGAATACAAAATAAAGGTAAAGTCCACCGGAAAAAGCCCTGATACCCCATCTGCCGGGTAATATAGCATAAGTAAAACAAAATACAATACGCAAAGATTGAAAAGCATCTCAATGCTGAAGAAAACATTATTGTGAAGACAGGAAAGAGTAACGCAGTTGAAAAAATCCGCTTGAATGTACCGGTCCATCGGAAATTGGCATTCCCAACGGGATTCGAACCCGTGTTACCAGGATGAAAACCTGGTGTCCTAGGCCTCTAGACGATAGGAACAAAAACAGTAAAGATGGCATTCCCAACGGGATTCGAACCCGTGTTACCAGGATGAAAACCTGGTGTCCTAGGCCTCTAGACGATAGGAACTGATCATTACAGTGCCTTTAATATACATGTCAATAATCAAAAGTCAAGCAGAAAATAAAAAAAACTTGAATATTTTTGATTTTTCTGAACGATCAACCTGTAAAAAATGCAGGAAAAAGGTGGTTTGCCTGGTGCATCGTGAACAGGTAAATAACCCATAGACCAAATACCTTGCGGTCCCTTACGGAGAAGGTGAGCGATCAAGTCTGACAAAAGCTCCTATTGAAATCCGGATCTGTTTAAGAATAAATCAATACGGCAATATACCAAATTTACAAAATTACGGGATGACTGTATATTTTTTGAAAATATTGAAAATGATCTTTACAGTTATTAAAAAGCACTTGTAATATCACAAAAGGATTTTTTATATCACAAAATGTAATGAAATGCAGATTTGTTTTTTCTGTTTATACGAAGTATAGTAATACAGAATAATAAAACAGATAAAAAAAGAACTGTTTGCCGATTTGAAACAAAGGAGCTGAATATGAAAAAGATCAGAGTAACCATCTGGAATGAATTCCGCCATGAAACAAAAAATGAATCTATTGCCGCTATTTATCCGGAAGGGATCCACGGGGCGATTGCAAAAGGGATTGCCGCGGAGGATCTTGAGATCCGTTGTGCCACTCTTGATGAACCCGAACATGGTCTTACTGATGATGTTATCGCCAATACGGATGTTCTGATCTGGTGGGGGCATTGCGCCCATGGGGAAGTCAGAGACGATATTGTGGCAAAAGTCCATAAGAGAGTATTGGAGGGGATGGGACTTATCGTGCTTCATTCCGGACATTTTTCCAAGATCTTTAAAGCTGTGACCGGCTGCAGCTGTTCCCTCAAATGGAGAGAGGAAGGTGAACGGGAAAGACTCTGGAACATAGCTCCCGCCCATCCCATTACCCGGGGTATCGGAGAGTATTTTGAAATTCCCCATGAAGAGATGTACGGTGAAAGATTTGATATTCCCAAAGACAGTGAGATCCTTTTCATCAGTCATTTTGAAGGCGGAAATGTTTTCCGCAGCGGAGTCACTCTTGAAAGAGGATATGGAAAAGTCTTTTATTTCCAGCCGGGACATGAAACTTATCCCATCTATTATCAGAAAGAGATCCTTCAGATCATCGGCAATGCGATCCGCTGGGCGGCTCCCGTATTTTTCCGGGAGATGACAGCCCCCAATACTCCTGCCATTGATGAGATCAAGTCTGTGTATGAAGGTCCCAAAGCCGGTATCGTTCAGAATGTGGACGGGTCAAATAAATAAGCTGAAAACAGCTTTTCAGGAAGGCGGGCGATAGTGCCCATAAAATTACGAACGGATATGTCCGGTAATAAGTGCTTGTATATAAAACAAAATGAAAGTATAAAAAAAGGGGGGGGCAGAAACCCGATAGACTTTTTTCTATTGTTACCGGTATAAAAGATAAAAAAGTTTGTAACATCTTCTGATAAATCAGAGTTCCTCAAACATACTTTTTGAAGAATATGACTGTAAGGGCAAAAGGCTCTGAAAGAGCCTTTTGTGCCTTCAGTACTGTTTATACCGGATATTGAAACTCATCCGGAATAATTTAATAATTTATATCTTCTCCAAAAAAGGGACTGCCACAAAATATTTTCTTTTGCAACCCCCTCTTTAATTTTCAAACATATAGCACTTTGGGTTCTTATTAAAGCATATCTGCCTTAAAAAAAGTTGAACCGGCATCTTTCCGGAGGGTACAAAAATTTCTTTTCCATCAAAAACAGGTGCTCAATGACACTTTTTTGACATATTCCTTCAAGTTGTAAACGCTGAATGTGTCTCAGTGTATAATGAGCAACGATCTCACTATAAACTTGGAAATAAACACCAGTTCAATGTGAAGATGATTTTTTTGAGAATTTATAAAAAACGGTATATTGCCCCCTGCCCCACTGAAAGTGTCCAATATACCGTGCCGTATCGGTCTGAAGCCGCAATGAGGTGCAGATATGTCAAGGTTTCAGTGTTTTTGGCAGTACAAACGGAAATGAATGAATTTTTATGAGAAAACAAGGCGAAAATATGTCTTTGTTCTTGCAAAAGCATTGTAGCCATGCTACATTACTTTACAATATACTACAAGTTTCACAATAATAAAAAAGCTGGTAAATCTGGATGAAAAAAAAACTGTTCAACGCCCTGGAAGGCGTATCCGCAAATTCCAATCGTTTAGACTTATATGATACTGCAATGGTCGTTGTAATATTGTTGAGTATTATGCCGCTGATGTTCAAACAAAAATACCAATGGTTGAATATTATTGATTTAGGAGCAAGTGTTGTTTTTGTTTTAGATTATTTTTTACGGTGGTGTACTGCAGATTTGAAACATAAAAAAGGGAAACTCTCATTTATTTTATATCCATTCACAATCGGGGCGATCATTGATCTGCTTGCGATCATACCTGTATTTTCATTGTTTGTATCGGGACTTGATTTCTTGCATTTTGCCCGTATTCTCAAAGGGTTGTGTATAATGCGGACATTAAAAATATTACGTTATTCCAGCTGCTGTCAAATAATACGAAAAACACTCTATCAACAAAGACATGCTCTTTGTTCAGCATATATATTTGCGATATTCTATGTTTTTGTTTCAGCATTGATTATTTTTAATATTGAACCGCAAACATTTAACACTTTCTTGGATGCCATATACTGGGCCGTAGTCAGTTTAACGACTGTGGGTTACGGCGATATCTATCCAGTCAGCGGAGTGGGAAGAGTAGTAACAGTTTTGTCTGCTTTCGTTGGAATATCTATCATTGCTCTGCCTGCAGGTATAATCACTGCGGGGTACATGCGTGAACTGGAAAATTTTAACAAAAATAATTCTACCGAAAAGCCTTCTTCCAAAATATAAATCAATGA
>JAFVRL010000292.1 GCA_017504325.1 Lentisphaeria bacterium
GGTGAATTGTATCTTTTGAGATAACGGAAGAAGGACCTCCGGAATATTCCCGGTTTTTATATTTTTTTCTTCAGAACCGTTTTTTCAAGATAAAACATCATCCGTTCTTATAAAAAAAACTTTTTTTTATTTTATCCAACTTGTAAAGTTTTCTATTGCAAAGTATATTACACATAAATATAACCGGATAAAAAATTAAGGAAATATGATTATGGATGATTTTACCATCAATGCCAACAATTCTTTCAATGACCTTTCCATAGGCATTGCCCCTGCTGCACCTGTAAATCCTGCTGTTCCGGCAAATCAGGCACCTCCTGCCGCCCCGGCAGCAAAAGAACAGCCGAAACAGCCCAGTATCTACGGGGAGATCCCCCAGATCCCCACAATGGATGCTGTGGAAGGAATCAAATTTGACTTCAATGACGGTATCCGTATCCTTTTCCCCCACAATGGAAAAGAGTATCATGTGACCTTTACGGATATTGACACAGGGATCATTCTTTACAGTGCCGATACTGTTCCCGGTGCCTATGTGACAAGCGTGAAAAAGTTTTATATCCGCTTCCGTCTGATCATTCACGAAAAGGGCGGCAAAGACCCCATTTTCACCCACGATTATGACTGCAAAGACAAAGAAGTGATGATCCAGCTCCCGGTGGGCACACTGGGAGACAGTATCGGCTGGTTCAGCTATGTGGAGCGTTTCCAGCAGAAACATAATTGCAAAGTCATCTGTGTTATGACCCCCTGGATCGCCGCCATCGTAAAAGATCAATACCCCGGGATCACCTTTATCGGTCCGGAAGAAACCAAAAACTATAAACCTTATGCCTGTTATTACATGGGACTTTTCTTCCGGGGCAATGTAGATAATCAGCCCATTGACTTCCGTTATATCGGACTGCACCGTACTGCCGGCTACATTCTGGGCGTCGATCCTTCAGATATTCCTCCCAGAGTAAATCTTTCCGCAAAACGGAAGATCAAGGAAAAATATGTATGTATTGCCGCCCAGAGTTCCAGTCAGGCAAAATACTGGAACAATCCTTTCGGCTGGATGACAGTGGTACAATTCCTGAAGGACAATGGCTACCGTGTGATTTGTATTGATAAAGAAAAAGTCCATGGGACAGGGTTGAACTGGAACTTTATTCCCTACGGCGCAGAAGATTTTACAGGCGATCTTCCTTTGCAGGAACGCATTGACCTTATCAAAGATGCAGACTTTTTCATCGGTTTGAGTTCCGGTTTGAGCTGGCTTGCCTGGTGCTGTAAAGTACCGGTTGTCATGATTTCCGGGTTCACCCATCCCACCAATGAATTTGAAACCCCCTATCGTGTCATCAATTATCATACCTGCCACAGTTGCTGGAACGACATGAGACTTGACTTTGACCACTTCGATTTTCTGTGGTGTCCCCGTCATAAAGGAACAGACAGGCATTTTGAATGTACCAAACTCATTTCGGCAGAACAGGTGATCACCACGATCAAAAAGATCCCCTCCTTCAAAGGCAAAGAGGAAAAATAATTTTTTCCCGGTAAGCTGAAAAATACGAATACAGTCAAGGGAACTCATCCCCTGGCTGTGTTTGCATTTTAAAACCGTATGAAAATTAAAATCATGGATAGGGGAAATAATAACGGAAACGCTGAAAGTAAACTCTGTTGAAGGTTTATTACCGGTATTTTTCCGTCAAACTGCCCGTTTCCATTCTGTTCCCGCCTGCTGTCAGACAGATTTACTTGATTTTTATCATATAATCTTCCATTTTTCTATTGTAATTTCCGTAAATGCGGTTATCTTATTTGAATGATTATATAAAATATGGAAAATACCATACTGTTACGGGAATTTTGAATAAGCGGAGGTCTATATGTCTGTCAGATTTATTGTTGTGGGATTTGGTTTCATGGGGCAGACCCATGCCGGAAATATTCTGAAACATCCGGGAGCGGAACTTGCCGCCATTGTGGATCCATTTCCTCCTACAGACCGCCTCGCAACCATAAGGGGTAATAAAAACACAGTGACGATCACTGCTGCAGATGTAAAAGAAATACCCCATTATACTTCTATGGAAGAAGCCTTCCGTAAAGTCAAAGCCGATGCCGTCATCATCGCCCTTCCCACTCTGCTGCACTATTCTTCTGTCATGTACTGCCTGGAACAGGGATTCCATGTTCTGGTGGAAAAACCCTTCGCCATCAAAGCGGAAGAATGTGAAAAAATGGTGCAGGAAGCCGCAAAAAGAGAAAAACTTCTTGCTGTGGGATATGTGGTACGCTGTATGAAAGAATATATGCTCCTGCGCGACTGCATCAAAAATGGTACTTACGGCAAACCGGAATTCATCATGTTTTCCCGTATCACCGGCGTCCCGGCATGGGGCAACTGGAAGGATCCGGAATTCATCAAAGCGTCAGGGGGAGCATTGTTCGACCTCTTCTCCCACGATGCAGATATAACAAGATTCTGTCTTGGAGAGCCTTCTGAAATCCTGCCGGATCAGATCGTCAGCAGAAAGTTCAACGGGAATATGGTTTCCGCCATCTTCCGTTACCCATCCTGTGATGTAAGGATCGACAGCGGCTTTGTCACACCTTCCCCCTATCCCTTCAACAGACATTTTTCCGCATTTTTTGAAAAAGGAACTCTTTTATGTGAAGGTACAACACTCAAATTTATCACGCAGGAAGGCATCAAACAGATCGACCTTACTGATGATAATCCCTACTATACCGAACTTGCGGATTTCATTACTGCCCTTGAAACCGGTGATCACTCCATTGTCTGTACCGGCGCAGATGCCGCCCACTCCATTGCGTGCTGTAATCTTATCGCTGAAAAACTGGAAGAGGGAAAAAAATAATCTTGTTTCCATATCAAAACAAAGGATAAAAAAATGAATTTAAGTATGATGTCCTGTATGATCGGTTGCGGACTACCCCCATCCGAAACCATTGAAGCAGCCAAATATGCCGATATTGATGCGGTGGACTGGATCACCTGTCACAATACCCCTGCAAAGGAGTTGAAAAAATTAAGTGATGATGCCGGATTGAAGATCGTTGCTTATACAGATTTTGCGACAAAATTCCAGAATGGGGAAGATGGCTGGGAAGATGAATACCGTACCATATTTGACAAAGCGGCAACACTGGGTGCCCCGGTAGTTATGATCCCGCCTTTTGCCATCAAGGATAAAAGTCTTTCCGAAGCCTATAAACTGTGGAAAGAATACTATGTAAAAGCAACAGAAGAAGCAAAAAACTATCCTTTTGTTCTTACATTGGAAAGCACAGGTATGGCAACAAGTCCCGTTGTTACAGGCGAAGAAGTCCTTGAAATTCTCCAGGCAGCTCCCGGACTGAAAGTCACCTTTGATGAAGGCAATACCTCCACCGCCTGCGATCCCCTGAAAGCATACACTCTTATCAAAGATTATGTCGTTCATTTCCACCTGAAAGACTGGCTCATCTATGATGAACCCGCCGAAGGAACCTTCCCCAACCGTGACGGCAGACACCGTGCCAACATCATTATCGGAGAAGGCGATCTGGATCTGAAAAGTTTTTGGGATATTGTCACCCCTGAACAGAAAAAAAATTGCTATGTGAATCTGGAAACATTTGATTTCACAGGCAAAATATCTAAAAAAGAAGCAATGAAAAAAGTAGCAGATCTTTTAAGAAACTGGTAATACTCAAACAAGGAAAGAAAAATGACTGCAAAAGCCAAAGCAAAAACTGCCCCCGCCACAAAAGCAGAAAAAACACCTATGGAGATCGGTGTTCTTGCCATGCTCCGCCCCAACACCAATCCTTTCAAAGCCATTGCGGATTTCGGACTCAAAACAGCACAGGTACAGTGCTGGGATATGAGTCTGCTCAACGATAAATTCGCTAAAGAAACCAAAAAACAGATGGATGATACCGGTGTACGCATGGCAGCATACTGGGCAGGTTATACCGGAAGGATCGTATGGAACTCCTATGACGGTCCCGTCACTTGCGGACTCGTAC
>JAFVRL010000293.1 GCA_017504325.1 Lentisphaeria bacterium
AACATGAAGCACTTGCTTTGCAAGTATGATGCGGCGTATTTTTGTAAGCGGCACTCTCCGTATGTTTCCGTACACATCCGTACTGATCCGTACAAATAAAGCCTCTGAAAAAATCACGGCAGAGTTGTGAGGTGACCACCAGAAGTTCAATAAGTGTAAAACTTTTCCGGAACTGTCTCATTTTGTATTTTCTCCTTTATTCACCGTTTCCCATCTTTGCTCTTTACTGCACCAACATCTTATGCTAATGTAGCATAACAACTGTATTTTTTCAATGGTCCGGAAAACAAAAAAACACTCTTATTTATTCCAAACCGGACAATGGCGAAAAAAACATACAATATTTTTTCAAGCACTTCAAAAACTCCGGCAAAACTCTCCCTGCATTCCCTTGAAAAAAAATTTTTTTCATGTATATTTTATCAGGAAATAAAACGATATCAACAACAGGAGAGAAGATGAAATACACACCCGAATTTATCCCTATGAGCCGGGAAGAGATGAACAAATTAGGCTGGGATGAGCTGGATATCCTCCTTATTTCCGGAGATGCCTATGTGGATCTTCCCTCCTTTGCCGCCCCCCTTATCGGCAGACTGCTTCTGGATCAGGGCTGGAAAGTGGGGTTGATCTGCCAGCCGGACTGGAAAAACCCGGAGAGCATCACCTGTATGGGCAGACCCCGTATAGGCTGCGGAGTAACTGCGGGAAATATGGATTCCATGCTCTGTCTCTATACCGTAGGCAGGAGATTACGGAAAGATGATATGTACTCCCCCGGCGGCGAACCGGGCAAACGGCCGCCTATGGCATCTGTCGTCTATACCCAGATGTGCAAAAAAGCATTTCCCGGCTGTCCGGTAGTCATGGGCGGGATCGAAGCAAGTATGCGGCGTATTGCCCACTACGATTACTGGCAGGACAAGATGCGTCCGGGGGTTCTGGTGGATTCCAAAGCGGATATCCTGATTTACGGCATGGGGGAACGGGCTACCGTAGAGATCTTCAAAAGGCTGGAAAAAGGGGAAAGTCTTGACGGGATCAGAGGCACAGTACGGTTTCTGGGGGCAAAGGCTTCTGCCGCCCTCAACATAGATGATTCCTATGTCATTCTTCCCGATTACAACGAAATGCTTTCCGATAAGCGCGCCCTTATGCGGGAAACGGTGATCCTTGAACGGGAGATGAATCCCCATTGCGGCAGAAAACTTTTGCAGAAATACAATGACCGCTATCTTCTTGTGGAACCGCCTATGCCGCCCATAACTCCGGAGGAATTTGACCATGTATGTGAACTGCCCTTTACCGGCAGACAGCACCCCTCCTATAAGGAGACCATTCCTGCCTATCTTACCGTACGGGAATCCATCCCCGCTGTAAGAGGATGCCCGGGAGGGTGTGCCTTCTGCGGACTTGTGGTACATCAGGGAAGACACATTATTTCCCGTGCGCCGGAATCCATTTTGAGAAGTGTGAAAAAACTTGCAGGAGAGAAATTTTTTCACGGCACGATCACCGATATCGGCGGTGCCGCAGGAAACATCTATGGACACACCTATAAAGATCCCCGGATGTGTGCCAAATGCCGCCGGTCAAGCTGTATGTTCCCGGAACCCTGTAAAAATTATATAGCAGACGGCAAACAGCTTATTGAACTTTTACGGAAGGTGCGTGCTGTCCCCGGGGTGAAAAATGTTTTCATCAATTCCGGGATCCGGCTGGATGTGGCTCTTATGCAGGAAGATCTGACGGAAGAGATCATTCTTCATCATGTCTCCGGCCACATGAAAGTAGCTCCGGAACATCTCCATCCCCGTGTCCTTGCCCTTATGCGTAAGGGAAAAAGTGATGAGCTGGAAAAATTCATGAAGATCTTTGACAGGATCAGCAAGGCACATGGTAAGAAACAGTATCTTATTCCCCTTTTCATCTCCAATTTCCCCGGCTGTACGGCAAAAGAGATGAAAGTTGTGGATGACTTCCTTGCCGCCCATAACTGGAGTCCCCAGCAGGCGCAGGATTATATTCCCCTGCCGCTCACCATGGGGGCGGCTATGTACTATTGCGGAGAGACTTCCGACGGTACTCCCATTGAGGTAAACCGGGGACTTGCAGAACGCCGTACCCAGTTGAAAATGCTCAAAAGGGACAGAACCATCCGGCCCAAAGGCGTTCACGGCGGTCCCAGTTTCCGGGAGATGAGAGGCGAAAAAAACAGAAAGAAGCTGCCTCACAACGGTAAAAAATTCTGATACCGCACTTTTTTACAAGTCATGCTCACGGTTTGAAGCCGGGGGCACCGGAACGGTAGACGGAGTGCTGCAAAGCCTCGAAAAGTCTGCCGTGTTTCAGTGTTCTCTCCCGGAAGAGTTTCCGTAAGAGGAAATAGGAAAAAATAGTGTGGAAAGTAATGACCAGTATCCAGGAAATAGGGAAGGAGATCATAAGGTTCTGCATCGTTCTGAAGTGAGGAAATACCAGATAGACCCAGGCGATACGGAAGAAAAATGCTCCGGAAAGAGATCCGATGGTGGCAATAAGGGAGTGGCCCAATCCACGCAGAAGACCGGAGATCACATCCATGATCCCGCAAAGGAAATAGCAGGAAAACATGATCTTCACCCGTACAAGTCCCCACTGGATAACTTCCGGATCCGGATTATACATGGCAAGCATGGGACGGGCAAACACATAAAAAAGCGTTCCCAGAGCCAGACTGGCGGTACAGGCACACGCAATACATAAAAAAACACTCTGAATAATGCGTTTAAAATGTTTTCCGCCTAAATTCTGTGCCGTAAAGGAGAGGGAAGTAGTATGGAAGGAATAAGAACAGATCCATACGAACCCTTCCAATCCGGAGGCGGCAGTACATCCGGCAACTGCCAGACTGCCGAAAGAGTTGATGGAGGACTGGATCGCCATATTGGCAAGGGAAAAACAGCAGCTCTGAATACTTGCCGGGATCCCCAATGCAAGCATCTCCCGGAAAATGGGCCCGTCCAGTTTCAATTCTTTCACCCGCAGCTGACTGTCCTCCCTTGAACGGAACATCACATAAAAGATCATTACCGCAGAAAGCAGATGGGATACGGCGGTTGCGATCGCCACTCCCGCCATCTCCATCTTAAATCCCACCACCAGTATCACATTCAATGTTACATTTATCCCCCCGGCGATCAGCAGAAAATACATGGGGCGCATGGTATCCCCCAATGCCCGCAATACGCCGCATCCCACATTATAGATCACCATGAAAGGCGTGGCGGAAAAACAAATATAAAGATAAAGACAGGCTTTTTCCAGAATATCCTCCGGAGTTTTCATCAGCGTCAGAAGAGGTCTTACTGCAAGAAGTCCCACCACCATAAGTACAAGTCCGCAAAGGATGGAGGCAAGCATGGAAGTATGCACGCTTTTCCGCAGCTGTACTTTATCCCCGGAACCGAAAAACCTTGCCACAAGAACATTGGAACCGATCCCCAGTCCCATGAAAAGACTGACAAAGAAACTATTAATGGAGACCGTCGCCCCCACAGATGCCATCGCCTGATGATTGGCAAACTGCCCCAATACAACCATATCGGCAGCATTGAAAAGGAGCTGCAAGATATTTGTTGCCAGAAGCGGCAGAGTAAAAAGGACGATTTTACGGAACAGCGGTCCGTGACACATATCCATCTGATGGGATTTTGACATGATAAGATCTTTCTTTGTGATTTCTTTTATTCCTGCTGATAAATATACTGTTTTTTTCCGGAATATGCAAGCGGGAAATATTGCTTTTTCAATCAAAATGGTGTATCTTATACGGAAAACAATCTATTACAGAAAGAGGACAGATTTATGAAAAAACATGAGATCACCTGGTCTCTGATGCACCCTTCCCATGTGGATGTGGAATACATGGAACGGATCATCAGAGAAGCGGAAAAATATGATTTTGACAGTTTTGAAGTGTGCGGTCCCTTCGCCCATCATCTCGGCGGCATGAACGGACTTGCGCTTTATGAACCCTATCAAAAAACTCATGCACTCTGTGACAAAGAAGGGGTAAAGGAGCAAATTGAAAAAATGCGGAAAATAACCGCCCTTGCCCACAGCATCGGTAAACCTCTTTATTACTGGCACAGAGAGATCATGCTCCCCAAAGGGTTGCTGGAAGATTGTCCGGAAATGATGGATGAACGGGGGGAATTCGATCTGCTGGGAAAATGTTTTCTGGATTTTCTCCGTTATAAGATCCGCAATGTTTTTGATAAAGTACCGGATCTGGACGGGATCGTGCTTACCCTTACGGAAGCGGACTTTTCCGTGATCCATAATTCCCGGCCCGACTGTTATCCCCCGGATCAGGTGGTTTATGAGATCGTAAAAATTTTTGCCCGGGAACACAAAAATGCCGGCAAACGCTTTATTTTGCGTTCCTTCGGATCCATAGCCCAGGATTATGAAGACATCCTTGCCGGAGCAAGGATCGCGGCAATAGTCGGAGGTATCGCAATTGCGGTTGGCGTTCTCACCTTCTCCAAGCGGGTTATGATGACGGTTGGCGGTGAGATAGCCGAGATCAGCCAGGTTGACGGCTTCGTGGTTATCGTAGCCAGTGCACTTACCGTT
>JAFVRL010000294.1 GCA_017504325.1 Lentisphaeria bacterium
CCACCGAGACCTATGACAAGAACATGACTGCTGCGTAATGCTTCCGCCTTTTCCCTGCCGAGAAGAAGATCTGTTCTTGCCTGCCAAAAACTTTCTTCCGGGGAGCAGAAGGAGTTGTTTTCCGATTTGTTTTCCATCATATCATTTCTCCGGTATATAAAAAAACTCATGGAAAAGATGGTATGTCTTTTCTTTTAATCTTTCCACATTCATTTTGCAGTATGCTGCCATCTTCTGATGCAGAATTGTGATATTTTCTTTTGAATCATCAGTTTCCAGCAGAAAGGGGCAGGACTGGAATTTTTCCGCTCTGCCGGGTGCATGCAAAATCATCTGCGGAGCAAGGGACAATGTGAAATTGTGCCGTAAAAGATCTTTTGCAAGAGCAATATCCCCGCGGAAAGAGTGGATCAGCCATCTTCTTTTCTTTGCCGGAAATCTTTTTGCACATCCGTAAAGAATATCCCACGCTTTCACACAGTGGATGATCACGGGTTTGCCCAGATCCGCAGCAAGGGAACATTGCCGTAAAAAAAGCATTTTCTGTTTTTCCATGTCAATGGGAATATTTCTATCCATTCCGCACTCACCCACAGCGGCAAAATCCGGGTATCGTCTGATCTTTTCACAAAGACTTTCCCACTTTCCTGTTTCTGTTTCTGCCGGATGGATGCCGAATGAGACCGGAAAAATCTTGTCTGCCGGGAAATCTGACAGGCTGCTCCGGGAAAGATCGGTACAGGAAAGAATATTTCCCTTTGCCGGAAGATGGTGGGTATGGGCATCTGTAAAAGGTATTTCCATCTTAATTCATTCCGTCTTCATAACGCTTTTTCCACCGTTCTTCCAGAGGAAAAAGCAAGTCATCCGGAACGGCAAGATCTCCCATTCCTGTCCCCAATGCCAGACCGGGAATGTTTTTACCGTGATAATCACTTCCACCGGAGGAAAGAAGAGAATATTCTTCCGCCAGTTCCATGACCATTTCATGCTGGGCGGCAGTAAACTGGGAATAATAGGATTCGATGGCGTCCAATCCTTCGGGAATGAGTTTTTTCAGGCATCTTCTCACATGACTTCTGCCGCTTCCGCCGCTGTTATGACTTACCGGGTGCGCCCATACCGCAATACCTCCTGCCTCATGGATGGCTCTGATCCCTTCCGCCGGAGAAGGCAGTTGCCTGGGAACATAAGCACGCTTGCCCCGTTTCAGACATTGTTCAAATACATCTCTGGGAGTTTGAAAGTACCCTTTACGGATCAACGCCTGGGCAAAATGGGGTCTGCCTATACTTTCTCCACCTGCTTCATTTTCCAGTTCCTCCCATGTGAGAGGAAAGCCGATCACATTAAGTCTTATAAGCATCTCCTCATTACGCTGTTTTCTGCTTTGACGCATCTTTTCCAGAAATGCAAGAAGGGAAGGCGTTTCATGGTCGATGAACAACCCTACGATATGCAGTTCCCGGTTTTCACCTCTGCAGGAAAGTTCCACGCCGGGAACCGTTCTTATTTCTGCTTCTCTCCCTGCTTCAAGAAATTCCGGAATACCGGAAACTGTATCATGGTCGGTAAGCGCAACGGCAGAGAGACCCTTTTCCACCGCATTTTTCACAAGAAGGGAAGGGGAATCGCTGCCGTCAGAGGCGGTACTGTGTGTATGCAGATCTATCATAAGTATTCCGGGATCTTTTCAACTCATTCCGTTTTCCCTGTTTTCCTCCGGTGCAGGGAGAAGGGCTTCCGCCGGATTTTCTTCCAATCCGGGGAGTGTTTCATCCGGAACGAACCGTTGGGGAAGAGCTTGTGTTTTTGATTTTTTCACACCGAGCCGGACAAGTCTTTCTGCTGCTTTGACCACACTGTGTGCCTTACCGTCACCTTTCAGGCGGCGGACAGCATCTTTATAGGTATTCACAGCTTTATCCAGATCATTGCCCACATCATCGAACTCTTTATAAAAAGCATAAAGTCTGTCCAGCAGTTTTGTTGCCATATCCATGATCTCCCGCTGATTCCTTGATTGCTCCTCTCTTGTCCATGCAATATGGATCAGACGCAGCAATGCAATAAGATTGGTGGGGGAAATGATCATTACTTTTTTCCGGAAGGCTTCTTCCCACAGGGAGGGGGCTTCTGTCATGGCAAGCCGGAACGGACCCTCATTGGGGATGAACATGATGACAAAATCAACAGTCTCCCTTTCTGCAAGGCGCAGATGGGAACTGTAATTTTTCATATCCAGTTCATCCACATGTTTGCGTACACTCTGTATATGTCTGGCAAGAGCGTTTTTCCTTGCCTCATCTGTTTCCGCATTCATGTAATCCACATAGGCAGTGAGACTTACTTTGCTGTCAAGGATCAGATCTTTTCCGTCCGGATAATGGATGATCACATCCGGGCGCATTTTTTTATTCTGATCATTGATCACGGCATTTCCGGCATCATCCCGCAATGTTTCCTGACACTCATAATGCTGGCCTTTGACGAGACCGCTGCGGTTGAGCAGATCTTCCAGCAGAAATTCTCCGAAATTCCCCTGGGTCTTCTGTTCTCCTTTCAGGGCTTTTGCCAGATTATCCGCATCAAGTCCGATCTTTCTGGTTTCTTCCGCCATTCTGGAAAGTTCTGTACGCAATGCCGTATTGAGTTCCACCTCTTTTTCCCGGCTTGCTTCCACTGCTTTCTTGAAATCAAGCATTTTTTCATTCAGAGGGGCAAGCAGAGTTGTCCACTGTTCTTTATTGATGTTTTGCAGAGAATCTGTTTTTTCGGCAAGGATCTTTTCTGAAAGGGTTTTGAATTCCTCTTTCAGAAGATCTGTACGCACTTTGAAATTTTTTTCGGTTTCCTCTTTTGTTTCCTCAAAGGTCTTCTTCATGGATTGTATCGTATTGATCAGAGCTGCTTTTTCCGCTTCAAAAGTCTTTTTGGTCTCCTCAAGGATGGCGGAAGCGTTCTGCCGTTCCATCGTCAGTTTCTCTTCGTAGAAACTTCTGTTTTTTTCCAGAATGGCACCGGCAGACTCTTTTTCGGCAAGGATCTTTTCTTCCAGATTTTTTATTGCCGTATGCAGTTCTTTTTCATGGGTGGAAAATATATATGCCTTTTCCGCCTCAAAGTTCTTCCTGATATTTGCCAGATCCTGTTCCGACTTTGCCAGATCCAATTCTCTGGAATGGAGAAGGGAGGTCAGTTCTCTGTTTTCTTCCTCCAGAAGAGCAAATTCTTCCATTGAACGCATGGAGGATATAAGGGAAGCATACTTTGCCTTGCTTTGAAAGAACATGACCGCGAATACGGCAGCTCCGCCGCAGATCAGACCGGCAATCAGATAAAGAAACATGAAAAACACCTTTCCTGCATGGAAAAACTTATTTCAGAGGGATGCCGTTTTCATCCAGTTCAATGACTTTTCCGCCAAGTTTTCCGGATAGTTCCATAGCTTCCGCAAAGCCCTGAACTTTCGCCGCTGTCCGCAGATTTGCCGCAACGGGGGCACCGTCCCGGACAGTTTTTACAAAGTCGTACATGATGTTTTCACTTGTAAAACTCATCTGGTCAAAATCGTAATTGATGGATCTGGGCTGGGCAAATTTTTCATACTGTCCGGCAAAATTTGTTGAAGGATCTTCCGGGCGGGGGCCCCATTCAGAGGTATGGAACCGGGGCTTGGTATTGATTTGCAGATTGTGGGAATTCATTTCCAGACGCAAACTGTAATTTTCAAAGTGGAAACGGTAGCTCATTTCCCCGTAATGCACCATACTGGAATAATGGAATCTGCCGGTAGTACCGCCGGCAAATTCAATATTGGCGATCAGGTCGTCAGGACTGGGGTAGGGGCGGTCAATGACCTTTGTAGTCAGGGCACTTACTTTCTTTACATCGCCGCCAACAAGAAGCATGATGTCCAGCATGTGACAGCAATGGAACGGTATCTGGGATACTTTCATACGGAAATTATCCGGGGACTGCCACAGACAGTAATTCATTTCGGTTGCCCCGTGGTGGAACCAGTTGCAATCCACGGAAAGAAGTCTGCCGCCGTCATGCTGTTTGATATAGTCCAGAGCTTCCAGAGTGGAGGGGAGATAACGACGCATGAAACCAACCTGAACAGGAACAGAATATTTTTCAGCAAGGAGTGCCAGCTCAAAAACTTCCTGACCTGTGAATCCCACAGGTTTTTCAATGAAAATGGGTTTCCCGGCAGGAATGACACTTTTCAATACTTCCGCATGGGCAAGAGGAGAAAGACTGATAAGAAAGGCATCCACATCCTTTGCCGCAAGCAGTTCTTCCGGAGTAGAGCAAACGCTTCCGCTGTATTTTTTCACCAGTGCTTCCGCTGAACTTTTATTCAGATCAAACGCCCGTGTTACTGTATAAAATTCATCTTTCCAGAGGGCATCCAGAAGAGCCTGTGTGCGTCTTCCGCAACCGTAAAGACCAAGCCGTATCATAATTTTCTCCTTATTTAAAAATTACGGCGGAAAAATTCCGCCGTAATAAATATATCCTTTTTTCTTTTCTCTTTCAAGAGAAAAACTTATTATTTCCCGCTTTTCTTATCCAGCGGGGAAATCAAAACACTGTCCACTGAGATCAATGTACCTTTTTCAGGAACAGCTTCCAGAGCAAACTTTGTTACCGCATATTTGGGGAGGTCTGCTTCAATGACCACATCTTTCCAGTCGGCATGGTCAAAAGTAAACTTTCCCATACGCAGACTTGCTTTGTGTTTTCTTCTGCCTTTTACCACATCATAGCAATACCAGGCAGGAATGAACATTCCTTTGCCTTTCGCCCGGATGCGGATCTTCACAAAGGGGGAATTTTTCCCCATATAGTCATTGGAAATGATACCTTTGTACTGAACATATTTATTGACTGCATTTTTGCTGTCTGTAAAATATTCCAGAAAACCGCTTCTTCCGGTAGGAGACCAGTAAGCAGGGAGAAGTCCATCTTTGACCTGCCACAATTTTGAACTTTTGTATTTATTTTTTGCCTGTTCATTCATTGTTCCATTGCGGAATGTTCTTGTATCCTGTTCATAACCATTGTTATTGGCTCTGGCGGCAACAAAATTTACCGCATGGAACGCATCTACGCTGTGAGGCATCCCCATGCTCCATGTGGAGGCTTCATTTTTCCCATCTTCAAAGACTTTTCTGGAACGCATCACATTGACTTTCCAGAACTGACCGTCAAAGCATTTTTCCCCGATGGGACCGGTGGGGATCTTTGCTTCCAGTACCCAACGGTCTTTCAGGACTTTTGTTTTCAGCTGGATCTGGGAATCCCATTTCACATTGGAACCGATACCGGGCTGTACAAACTGGTCAAATACTGTTCCAATGGAGTTGATGATGATCTGGTAATAAGAGTTGCCAAGGTCAGGGAAGGTGAGGAAGAGTTCAACTGTACTGTCTGTCCATACCGGGCCGTCTTTCTTTTTGATGCCGGAAAGCATTTTGCCGGGTTCCGGTTCAATGGCTTCAATACCGAAATAGATGGCATCAGGTTCATGGGTGATACGCACTACGGTAGGATATTTTGCCGGAGTACCATTAAGTTTTATGGTACGGAAACCGGAAACGATATCCGCGTTTTTCCAGTCAAATTCATCCAGATTACCATCGATTTTGATCTCTTTCTGTTTATGATAGGAACGGATCTCACGGAAATTCTTTTCATAATCTTTACGGAATTTTTCCCAGGTGAGATTAAAGATCTTCCGTTCCGTCTGCACATGTTTCAAAGAGCGTTCATCCGGATCGGTCTTTGCCGCTTTTTCTGCGGAATCCAGATAGGCAAGAAGCATTTTGTGGGTCTGGGGGTGATCCAGACATCTGCCCAGAGGCGAGGAGTGACCGTGTCCGTGACAGCCGGGAGTTTCCCGGTAGGTTTTATTCAGAAGTTTCTTATACTGCTTCATCCCGTTGTTCCATGCTTTCCCGTAATAGAGAGAGCCGGATTCTTCATAAATGGCATCTACATTTGCATCCACATCCCAGCAGAGTTGGGCAAATCCGTAGAGAACCTGCCACAGAGAGTGCCATTGGAGAACGATCATGGGGTTGTCTGAATATTTTTTGGAGTATCTGCCGTCCACAGGGAGCAGCTGGGGACGCAAGCCGCGGATACCCAGAGTGTGATAATAGTATTTGATGTCATGCAGATAGACTTCATCAATAGGCATACCTCTTACCCCCAGATCGTCGATCTGTGCGTAAGTCACCTGTTTATAGCCGTGCTTTTTGGCAAGAGCCGCCCATTCTTTATGTTTTCTGTGATAGTCGGGGGCATTGACCGCACAGTTGGGATCGTCGATAAAGTGACGGTAGCAGAGGCGGTTGAAGGAGTATTCCACCGATTCCAGTCCCTTATGGGGGAGAATGGTCTTGGGAGCTTCCTGATAGTTCTGGTAAGCAATAGCATTGATCCTTGCATCGGGAACGGCTTTCAGGGCATTTTCCGTAAGGCGGTTGATAAACTGCCAGTAACGGGTGGTCATGCCTTTATCGTTGCCGTCGATCTTTTTGCAATTTTCACATTCGCACCAGCCGGTACCGTCATTATTGACAAGGCGGAACATTCCTCCGGGAGTTTTGCTTGTACGGGTTTTCAGTTCTTTAATAAGATTTTCAGACATGATACGCACTACATCTTCATTGCTTGTGCAGGGCTGGTATTTATGTCCTTCAAGGAAAACTCTTTTGCCGTTGATCATGGGGAAGTATTCCGGATGTTCATTAAAAAGACGGCGCAGTTCTTTAACCATATCCGCATGGTTTTTGATCCGGGGATTGACCCATCTTCCTGCAAGAAGGTCGGAGAAGCAGTGTCCGCCGTCCCGGATGAGGGCTGCCCGTTTGGTGAGCTGTTCATTCATGGACTTATGCAGAATGACGATGGAGGAATCCACGATGCGCAGATTATTCCGGTTCATCCAGTCATAAGACCCCCATTTGGGACTCAAAATGCTTGCTCCGCCCCAACTGATGGTACGGAAGAAGAAGGAGGGATTGGATACAAGATCCAGTTCCGGCATTTTGATGGTCTTTTTAACGGTGAAATATTCCCCGTCGGGAAGGGGGGTGAGCCAGCGGATGCCGCCATATTTTTTCAGGATGTGATAGACCCCGTAAAGATAGGCTACCGGTTCTTTACCGGAAATGAGGATCTCATTGCCTTTTGCCGTGATCTTGAATCCTTCCTGCTCCACCTTTTTATCTTTGGTCAAAGCAAAACGGATATTGACTTTGCCTTTGACTGCATTTTTGCTTATGGAAGGCTTTTCGCCATGGGAGATCTTTGCCAGAAAGTCGGCAAGTTCCTGTGAAGCATACTTTTCCACAGCACAGGCATTTTTACTTAAAACGATGTTACAGGCACTTTTTCCATCTTTCATCAGGAAAATTTCTTTTCCGGAAAGCAGAAATGCTGTCCCCAGTAAAAGTGTGATAAAGAGTTTTTTCATTTTTTTTCCTTTCTGTTTGTTTTTTCAGAAACTCTTTTTATTATTTTAATCGACTCTTGTTGCGTCTCCGGTACAGAATTCATGGGCGGTACTGCCATTGGAAGCTGTACCCGGAGAGTGGTAGATCCCGTATTTCCATCCTCTGTTTGTGGCAACTTTTTTCTTTGCCTGCAGAATATCTATTGTTTGCACATTTCCGGCAACAAAAAGAATATTTGCCCCTTTTCCGCCCCGCCCGTGCCAACCGTAGAATCCCTCATCCGAATAGGTGGGGGCACAATGACTCCAATGTAATGTGGTGGGAAGTTTAACTGTGGAAGGTTTGAAATACTGATTTCTTATGGCGATCCAGTTATAATTGCTTCCGGAGATCCCTTTGCCGTAGCCCAATGCGGTACAGAGGGGATAACTGGTAAATGAGGTGCTGGCACTGTAAAGACCGTTTTTCTGTGAAAAATTCCTTCCGGTAGTACAACGCAAAACTTTATTTGGTCCCACACCGGCATTGACACTTTTCCATGTTCCTATTCCCAGATTTTCCTTGCAGTATGCCGCCACATAATTTTTGTAAGTACGCTGTGTGGTATAGGAATTTGCAAAAGCCCAGTCTTTAAAAGAATCTGCATAGGTTATGTGCATAAAATATAACTGACGCATATTATTTTTACAACTTATTGTGCGTGCCATTTCTCTTGCTTTGCCCAATGCCGGAAGAAGTATCCCGGCAAGAATGGCGATCATCGCAATAACAACAAGCAGTTCAATGAGAGTAAAAAATTTATTCTGTACCTTGTGCATCATAAACACCTTTCCATACAGTAAGATTGATTTTTACAGGGAAAAATAATTTTTTTCAGCCGTCGATTCTGGCAATATCTTCTTCAAATTCTTTTTCCCAGGGGTAATGGATGGTAAGTTTTTCCCCTTTGAGTGCGGCGGATTTGGCAGCATAGATGCCGGGAAGAGTCATCATAAGACCATCCCGCAGAGAAATGGGGAAATCTTCCGCACCTTCCAGAAACGCTTTGAACATGTGGTCGAAAAGGGCATAATCCGCTCCGCCATGACCTGCGGCATCCGGTTTATCCATATATTCATTGGGCATCATGCCCACCTGCAATTCGGTAAGTTCTCTTGCACCGTAAAATTCATCGGACTGGAAACGGACGACGGAAGGAGTCTTGCCCCGCTCCGCCACTCTTTCAAAATATCCTTTTGTACCGAATACCCGGTAGGAGTGATGACCGATAAAGGCACGGCAGGCACCGTTGCGCAAAAGACGGATGGTTACGCCGGATTCCGTCTGGAAAAGTGCAGACTGCATATCGTCTTTCAGTGCATTTTTATTTATGTGAACTCCGGTTCCCATACAGACAACATACCGCAAAACTTCTTTCATAATACGGAGCAGAGGCCCGAGGGAATGGGTGCAGTAACGGATGGGAGGAAGAGTTTTCCGCCAGGGACTGTGGATAAGAATGGGGTTGGTTGCTGCGGGTTCTCTGCTTGCATGGATGTATTCAGCCTCCATGTAGTAGGGTTCGCCGAGAAGTCCTTTATTGTAAAGATCCACCAGAAGATTGATGAAACCCCATTCATTGGTGTTGGCTCCGGTCATGAGTTTGGCTTTGGAGGCGCACTGGGCATCCCAGAGTTTTTTTGCTTCTGCAAGAGTGGCAACGGAAGGGATATCGGAAAAGACATTGATATTTTTCTGCAATGCCTTGATACAGAAATCCGCATGAACATCCGCTCCGGTTTCCACAAAGACAAAATCAAGTTCCTCTGCGTGTTTTTCCAGCATCTCTTCATACTTCGTATAGAATTTTACATCAGGATAGATGTTTTTAAGTGCATCTTCCTGCAACCACTGTTTTTCCTCCCACAGCAGGGGATCGATATCACAGGCGGCAATAAATTCCGCACAGGCAAATTTATCTGCCGCCAATCTTGCCATGTGGCGTCCTCTGTGTCCAAGTCCTACTACTGCAAATCTTGCTTTTTTCATTTTTTACCTTTC
>JAFVRL010000002.1 GCA_017504325.1 Lentisphaeria bacterium
CCTCTTGGTTTGATTGAATGCGGTTGGCGAACCACCATTTAATATAATCCAGGAGGTTTTCTTTATCTACTTGCAGCTGAAGCTTTTTGGCTACTTACCGGCAGAGCCGGTAGTTTTTTTGTCCTGAAGGAGGACAAAAAAGGCGTTTTGCGGAAAATTCTGCAAAACGCCTTTTACATCATAAGGAGACTGTCCCTTATCTGCCTTTACAGAGGGGAACAATATCCACCACATTTGCCCATTGGGCATCCGGGTCATTGCTGATATATTTCAATTTATATTCATATCTTTCCCAGAGTTTATCATATTCATACATCTCGTAAGAGTGACCCCAGAAATAAAATACTTCCACATTGTCCGCTTTGGCTTTTTCATAAAGATCAAAGAAACTGTTATTGGAGAAGTGACAGTTGGCGGGAAGTGCCATTACATCTTCACATTTTGTAATATCCTCCATATTGGCAACTGTTCTGCCGTAAGCAAAACCCGCCTCCCGCAACGCCTGTATCGCTTCCGGTGTGGTTCTGCCGCAGGGCCATGCAAAACCTGTACAGGGTTTCTGTACGATATCCTCAAGAAATTTTCTTGCATCCACCGCAGCTTTGATCCATTCGTCCACAGGAAAACAATCTGCATTTTCATGTTTCCAGCAATGGGAGGCTACTTCAAATCCCTCATAAATTTCTTTGATATCCTTTTTTGCCAGTTTTCCGCAGGCAAAGCCGTTATAAGACCAAATACCTTTTTCCTCATTGATCCAGCAACTCTTTCTCCTTTCCTCCCCCATCAGACCCGGATTGAGATTGAAGGTGGCTTTTGCTCCGTATTTACGGCAGAGTTCTGTAAGGCGTATATCATTTATTACACCGTCATCCCAGCACTGGACAACTTTGATTTTCTTTTTTCCACTCATTTTTTTCTCCATGTTTCTTTTTCTTTTAATATACCTTTTTTTCCGGGGATTGCAAATACATTTTTTCATACTGACCGGATGAATGGCTCCAGAGGTTGACACCGTACTCATCCGTACTTCCTCCCTCCGCAAAAATAAGGCCGCCGCATCTCCCCTGAGAGGGACTTGCAGCAGCCTTGCTGTATCCTCGAAATGAAAATTTATTTCATTTCTTTTGCCAGTTCTTCTGCGATCTTTTCCGCATCGGCAAGAAGGTTGGAACTGATGGCTTTTTTCAGTTCACCCAGTTTTACAAGGAGGGCAAATCTGGCATCGGTGGAAAGTTTCTTTTCCATTGCATCAAGTTTTTTTGCAAGGCCAGTGCTTTTTGCGGAAAGTTTTTCAATGGTCTTTCCGGCAAATTTTACACTTTTCTCATAGGAAATATTTCCGTTTTTGGAAAGCACATCCACCTTTACCGTATAGACGCCATCGGCAAGATCTTTTACGCTTTTTGCAGTTTTCAGTGTAAAGGCGGCAGGAAGATCAAAAGCGATCTCTTTGCCGTCTTTTACAAAATCCGCGATCTTTTTTCCGTCTTTATAGAGGGCACCGGTAACAGAAACGGCGGAAGGAATATTGCTTGCTGTGGCTGTTTCCAGTACAGGGGCAAACTCTTTTTTCTGATTGACTACGTCAGGCAGGATGAGGTAAGCGGCATTAAGTCCTTTTACCGCACTCACCCCTGTAAGACCGTGCATATACATGATCTGCATATTCAAGGTCACTGATTTGCCGGAAGTAACTGTTTTTGCCGGACTGAAAAGTTCCATATTGTAGAAGTCGGAGGCTTCCCACATATAGAAATATTCCCCTTTGTTTCCGTTGGTAATGGTATTGATCCAGGCAACTTTCTGCTGGGTATCCACTACAGCGGCAAAGTCCCCGCTGTTCAGAAATTTTTTGCCGGTATTCTGACCGCGGAAAGTAATATGCTGTACGGAACCATCCTTCTGCTGAATGAAAAAGGCATCCCCGTTGTCAGCGGCTCCGCCCACTTGCAGACCGGGACGGTAACGCACATCAAAGGTCGCCGGATTGACCGCTTTGCTGGTACATACAAAATCAAATTTGCAGAGTGCCGCATTGTCGGAAAGGGTCACTTTCTGGGTGATAAGTTTATTGGCAACAGGGGATTTGAGGGAGAAATCGGCAGTAACTGCCCCTTTCACCTTTGCCGTTTTGATATTGAAATCCACATTATAGAAGGGGCCGGGAGCCCCTCCGGAAATGACTCCGGCTTTTCTTACTTTCACAATATCTTCTTTTTCAGCAAGGGGCAGGAAAGAGATCATTTCCGCGCCGGTTCTGCTGAAGGTGAGGGAAAGAAGATCATTGGAAAGGGTGACAGTTTTGCCTTTCTTTACTGCTTTTGCACCGGAAGAAGCGGGAATGTTTTTGACTTCTTTTACTTCCACAACCGTATAGAAGGGATACATAAAGAAGTTCTGTACGCATTTTACAGAGAAGATCTTTTTCCGCATACGGAAGAAGATGGTTTTACCTTCTTCCAGACGCTTTCTCTGGGACTCCCCGTTGCCGGAGATGGTGAGAAAGGCATTCCCCACTCTGTGATTGGCTCCGGAACCGAGAATGGCGGCACTGAAGGTATAGTCACCGTTTTTGAGGGGCGTATCGCCATAGATATTGCCTTTGTAGGGAAGAACAAATTTCTTTACATCATCCTTTGCCCCGGAACTGCTCACAAGTTTATAGTCCGCTTTTCCGGCAAGGCGTCCGGCAGGAGCGATCTTCCCTTTGATCCGGAAAATTCTTCCCCCGTTGGCAAAGAGGGCTTTGAATGTGGTGTAACC
>JAFVRL010000295.1 GCA_017504325.1 Lentisphaeria bacterium
ATACATTTCTCCACAAGAAAAGCAAACTCTTTACCAAGATGGTCTTTCAAAAAGGTGATCCCTTCCAGTTCAATGTCCAGAACCTCTTTTGCTGTATTGATGATCAGTTTTTCATCCATTTTTTCATCCTTTCCGGAAATTTGTTTCAATGATATCCACTAACAATATACATTATTTTTGCAATTAAGCAAGAATTTTTCGGGAAAGGATTTGAAAAAATGCTCTTCAAGATGTAAAATATCATAAAACAGAACCGTTATTACGGCAAAATTTCAGGAAAAATCACATACAACAGATAATTTAAAAGGAGTGGGACATGGCATCGGAAAAATATGTTGCCGCAGATATGGGCGCATCCAGCGGACGCGTCATCGTGGGTATTCTGGAAAACGGAAAACTTGTTATTGAGGAAATGCACAGATTTGATAACGGTCCCGTGGAGAAAGAGGGTTCTCTTTTCTGGGATATGGATATGATCTTCCGGGAGATCAAGACCGGTGTGAAAAAAGCCTTTGCCAAATATCCGGACATTCTCTCATTTGCAGCTGACACCTGGGGGGTGGATTATGTCCTTCTCAAAGAGGACGGCACATTTGCCCGCGCTCCCTATAATTACCGGGATGCCCGTACAGATAATGTACCGGAGGAGGTCTTCGGGATCATTCCGGAAAAGGAACTCTATTCCCGTACAGGCATCCAGAAAATGCAGCTCAATACCATATATCAGCTTTATGCTCATAAAAAGGCTCATCCGGAAGACTTTGAAGGTACGACTCTTCTTATGATCCCGGATGCCATCACCAATCTTTTCAGCGGTGACCGTACCTGTGAATACACAGAAGCCAGCACCTCCAATCTTCTGGATGCAGCGAGCCGTTCCTGGGATTTCAGGACCATTGAAAAACTGGGCTTGAAAAAAGACATTTTCCCTGCCATTACCTCCTCTCCGGCAAAAGTGGGAAAGATCAGGGAAGATGTGGCAAAGGAACTGGGGATCCCGCAGATCACGGTCTGCAAAGTAGGCAGTCACGACACTGCCTCTGCCGTTGCGGCTGTCCCGGCTGAAAAAAACAGCGATTTCGTATATATAAGTTTCGGCACATGGGCATTATTCGGCGCAGAACTGGACAGTCCCGTCCTTACAGAAGAATCAAGAGAAGCCGGATTCACCAATGAAGGGGGACTTAACGGCAAGATCCGTTTCCTGACCAATATCATCGGTATGTGGCTCGCACAGGAACTGCGGGCGGACTGGGGGAAACGGGACGGGGAAAAGGTCCCCTGGAGCAAAATCGACCCCATGGCACAGAATGCGGAAGGACTGAAATATCTCATTGATCCCAACGCAAGAGAATTTCTCTCTCCCGGGGATATGTACGGCAAGATCTGCCGTTTCTGTGAACGCACCGGCCAGGGGACACCGGATGATGCAGAAGCTATCCGCTGCGTATATGATTCTCTTGCCATGTGTTTCCGCGCAAAACTGGAAACTCTGGAAAAACTTTCCGGTAAAAAGTTCAATGCCCTTAATATTGTCGGCGGCGGCTCCAATGCTTCTGTCATCATGCAGATCGCTTCCGACATCTGCAACTGCAAGATCATTGCCGGTCCGGTGGAAGCCACCGCCTCCGGAAATATTCTTGCCCAGGCAATGGCAAACGGCTCGGTGAGAGATCTTGATCATGCCCGTGAGATCGTAAGGGCCTCTTTCCAGCCCACCGTTTACACTCCTGCAGATCCCTGCCGGGAAAAATATGATGCGGCATATAATAAATTCCTTACCCTCATAGGGAAATAACACTTTTATCTTCTTTTCCAAGCCTGTTTTTCCCCTCCGGAAATACAGGCTTTTTTTTATGCCGGATTTTTTTTTGTTTTTTTTTTCAAAAAAGCAGTTGTTTTTTTCTTCATTGCATGTATATTGCGCTTTATTTTCCCCCCTTTATCCAAAACCTCCACAACATCCGAACAGAAGAAAGGAAAGTCCGTCAATGAAAAGAGTTATGCTCTTCCTCGCCGGATGCATTTTTGCGGCATCCATCGTACTCAACATCTATTATTCAGGTAAAATCTCCGCACTGAAAAAGAAGGAGAAGGCAAGCTCTTCCGAAACGGCACATACAGTAAAAAACTCTCCGGCAGCCCCACCTTCCGAAAAAGAAAACAACGATTTTCATTTCCGTTCAGCTGAATTTTATTCCTGGAGCAACCGGATCTGTGTTGAGTTCAGCAATGTCCCTCTCCTTACGGAAGCGTCTCTTGCAAAATCCGTCACAATCACCCCTGCGATCCCTTTACGATTTGAAAGCACCCCCGGTTACCTTTCTCTGAAAGGGGATTTTCAGCCGGATAAGACCTATCAGGTTCGGCTTGCAGATTCTCTGACAAGTACCAAAGGCGGAAAACTTCTTGCTCCGGCAGTTTTTTTCATAAAGATCCCGGAAAGAAGTCCGAAGATCCGTTTTCTGACAACGGGCCCCATTCTCCCCTGCAAAGCGGGCAGGATCACTTTGCCCTATGCTGTCACCAATGTTAAAAAAGCCTCTCTGGAGATCCGGAAACACCGCAACGAGCTGGTGCA